>CAZMDO010000210.1:0-4847 GCA_964564445.1 uncultured Ruaniaceae bacterium
GCCCACAGGCTGGCGTGGGTGACGATCGCGTCGAACCGGTCGGTGCGGGTGGCCACCCAGTTGGCCATGTACCCGCCGAAGGAGCCGCCCATCGCGGCGGTGCGGCCGGCGTCGATCTCGGCCAGCTCCTCGGCGGCATCGGTGATGGCCATCAGGTCGGTGAACGGTGCCTGCCCCCAGGCGCCCCAGCCGCGCTGGATGAACTCCTGCCCGTACCCGGTGCTCAGTGCGGGGTCGGGCAGCAGCACCGCATACCCCTGGGCGACCAGCAGCCACGGGCACCACCGCCAGCTCCAGGAGTTCCAGGATCCGAGCGGGCCGCCGTGGATCCACAGCAGCATCGGCGCCGGGTCGGCCGCCGACGCGCCATCCGGCAGGGCCAGCCAGGCCCGCACCGGGGTACCGTCCTCGGCGGTGGTGGACACCTCGCGCAGCGTGCCGGGCAGCTCCGGCCGGGAGACGGGCCCCGGCAGCGCGCTCACCGTGGCCGCACCCGCGTCCAGGTCCAGGTCCAGCCGGACCACCTCGGCCGGGTGGGCGTAGCAGGCGCGCAGCGCGTAGGCGCTGCGCCCGTCCGGGGCGACCACCACGCCCGAGTAGGCCGCATCGTCGTCGGTGAGCCTGCGCACCCCACCGTCCAGGGTGACGTGGAAGACCGGGGCACGACCGCCGTCATCGGCCACCACGAGCAGCCCGGCCGAGTCCGGCAGCCAGGTCACGCCCGCCGGCCACCGATCCCAGTCCGCGGCGAGCCGGCGCGCCTCGGACCCGTCCCGGCGGCACACGTGCAGCGTGACGGTGGGCGCCTCGTGCGGGGTGGACAGGCTCTCCCTCAGGTAGGCGACCAGCTGCCCGTCCGGGCTGATCCGCGGCTCGAACAGCTCGGCTCCGGGATCGTCGGCGAGCACGGCCTGCTCCCCGGTGGCCACGTCGATGCGGACCAGGTGGGAGCGCACGGCGCCCTTGCCGGTGGGTACCGACCAGGTGGTCACCACGGTGGTGCCGTCGGGGCTGAGGTCCGCCGAGCTCTCGATCAGCGCCTTGCCCGCCGTCGGGGTCAGGTCGCGCAGGTCGACGGCGGAGCTCGCCCCGGTCTGCTCGCTCGCCCCGGTCTGCGCGCTGCTCCCACCGGGGGTGTGGCCGGGCAGGTCGCCGGAGAACAGGCGGGGTGCGGCCGGACCGAGGTCGTGGTCCCAGAACCGGACCGGGTAGTCGCTGTGCAGGATGGCGGACACCTTGTGCGTCTTGCGCGCCTCGAGCAGCCGCTGCTCGCTGTCGGCGTCGGTGGCCGAGGGCATCGTGTCCGCGGTGACCAGCACGGCACCAGCGCCGCGGGCGGCACGCACGCCGTCCACCCCACCGGGTCGGGTGGCGACCTGGTAGGCCTCGCCGCCGGTGGCGGGCAGCAGCCAGACCGCGGGCTTGGCGTCGTCCTCCTCCACCCCGTCGGTGGCGCGCTTGGCGACGAACAGCAGGTCGCCGTCGGCGGTGAACTCCGGGGCGGACTCGCCGCTCAGGCCACGGGTGAGCCGGCGGGCGGGCGCCTGGCCGGTCGGGTCGACCTGCCAGAGGGCGGTGGTGTACTTGGTGCGGTCCTCGTTCAGCGCAGAGACCGCCACGGCGAGCCTCTCGCCGCTCGGGCTGAGGGCCAGGGCGGTGATCCGCGGGATCGCGATGTAGTCGTCCAGGTCGTGGAACGGGGTGGCACCAGGGGTCGCCTGGTCGGCGGCAGGGGCAGTGGTCTCGCTCATCCTGACGTCCTATCACGACGGCGGCCCCGCGCCCACCCGGTCCGAGGCACCGGTGCGGGTTCGCTAGGGTGCTGCGGCAGACCAGAAGGAGCCCGATGACGACCGCAACCACCGAGCCCGGCGGCCGGGCCGCGCCCGGGCGCACCCGGCCCCCGTTCCAGCAGTGGTTCCCGGACGCCCCGATGGACGCCAGCTACGGCTACGACCTGGACGGGCTGCTGCAGGTGGGCGCGCCCGCGCCGCCGGCGGACTTCGCCGAGTTCTGGCGGTCCCTGCACGCCCAGGCCCGGCAGGTGGTGCCCGCCGCGGAGCTGGCCGACTACCCGATGACCGCCCGTGCGCACACCGTGCACCGGGTGGACTTCACCAGTCTCGGCGGGGTGCGCCTGGGCGGCTGGGTGGCGCTGCCGAAGGCCGGCCCGGCACGGGTGGGCGTGGTGGTCAGCCACGGCTACGGCGGGCGGGAGGAGCCCGAGCTCGTCGGCATCGGCGACGATGCCGCGGTGATCTTCCCGGTGGCGCGCGGTCTGCCGACCGTGAGCCTGCTGCCGCAGCTGCGCCGGCCCACCGACGGGCACGTGCTGGAGGGCATCGGCTCCCGGGAGACCTACGTGCTCGGCGGCTGCGCGGCGGACGTCTGGTGCGCCGCGAGCGCCCTGGTGGAGTTGGTCGGCGAGGTGCCGATGGTGTTCGTCGGCGCGAGCTTCGGCGGTGGGCAGGGCGCCTTGGCGCTGCCCTGGGACGACCGGTTCGTGGCCGGGGCGCTGCGAGTGCCCAGCTTCGGCCAGTACGACATCCGGCTGCGCGTGCCGTGCACCGGCAGCGGGGAGCGGGTGCGCGAGCACGTCACCGGCCACCCGCAGGCACGGGAGGTGCTGCGCTACTTCGACGCCGCTACCGCCGCGGGGTTCCTCACCGTGCCCACGCTGATGGCCTGCGCGCTCTGGGATCCGGCGGTGCCGCCGCCCGGGCAGTTCGCCGTGCACAACGCGGCCCGGGAGGCTACCGGGGAGCGGGCCGTGCTGCAGGTGCTCGGCGCGGGGCACGAGACGTACCCGGACGAGCTCGCCGAGGGCACGGTGTGGCTGCGCGGCGTGCGTCGGCTGATCGACCAGGCGGGGCGCTGAGGCCGGGCTCAGCCAGCGCAGCAGACGGTCCGGGCAGCAGGTCCGGCCACCGCAACGGGCTCGGTCCGGGCAGCAGGTCCGGTCAGGGCAGCCGTTCGAACGCCAACCGCACCCCCGCGTGCACGCGCGGACCCCAGCTGGTGAACGGGTCCGGGTCGATCTGCGGCCGGGACGGGGTGCCGCCACGGCGCCAGAGCCCGATCACCCGCCCCGCCTTGACCACGGTGGCCCGGAACATGCCGTTGCCGCCTGGTACCAGCCTGTCCACGTGCACCGGTGGCACCGCGAAGGTCCGGTCGCCGTAGCCGAGCATGAGCTCGTCGAAGCCGGGCAGCAGCATCAGCCGCCGGGCGTCCCGCCGGTGCTCGGCGAGCAGGTCGGGCAGCGCGGGGTCCAGGTAGTGCGTCCGGCCGTCGATCTCGAGCCTGTCCAGCCCGTCGACCCCCGCCAGCGCCTGCCGGACCTGCCCGAGCGGCAGCCCGAACCAGCGGGCGGCATCCCGGTCGGTGACCGGACCGTGGCTGAGCACGTACCGCCGCAGCCACTCGGCCAACCCTTCCTCGGCGTCCAGCGAGCGCGACTCGGTCACCCAGTCGGCCAGGCGCACCACCTGCTGCTCGGTGCCGGCGAGGGGGCCGAGCACCAGCTCACCGGCGCCGCAGAGCAGGTGCAGCAGGTACAGGGCGGAGCGGCGCTGCACCGGCAGCCCGGCCGCCGCCCAGAGCGTCATCAGCTCGGCGCGGCTGAGCACCGGTGCACGGTCGAATCCCTCGTGCGCCACCTCGACCGCCTTGGCCCGGGCGGCGTCGTCGATGCCCAGCTCGGCCAGCCTCGTGTGCAGGCTGGTTTCGTTCCGTCGCCCGGCGATCGCCATCATCCAGGCGACGTCATCGGCCGGCACCAGGTGCAGGGTGCCGCGCATCGGCCAGGTGCGCACCAGCTGGCCACCGTCCAGCGCGGCCCGGACCTCCTCGCTGCTGCCGCCATCGACCCGCAGCGCCACGGATGTCAGCGCACCGGGCAGGTCCTGGGCCTGCACCGCACCGAGGTGCCGGACCGCCTCGAGCGGTGTGGCCCACCGCGGTCCGGCCAGCCGCTGCGCGACCAGACGGAGCAGCGTGAGCTCTTGGTTGTCCACCATCGGCCCAGTATTGCCGCCGGCACCGACATCCGGAGTACCTCACCGGCCGACGCGCCAGCCAGGGTGCACGCCGACGCGCCAGCCGGGGTGCACGCCGAGGGACCGGCTGGCGAACCGCCTGACGAACCACGCCCGGGCGGGGCACACTGGCACAGTGACCGGCGACATCCTCACCCTCCCGACCGAGACGGGCGACCTCCCGGTGCACCGGTGGCTTCCGCCGTCGGGCACTGGCCCCGGTGTGCTGCTGCTGCAGGAGATCTTCGGCGTGAGCACCTACATCCGCGCCCGCGCACAAGATCTCGCGCAGGCCGGCTACGTGGTGCTGGCACCCGAGCTCTACCACCGCATCCCCGACGCCGACGTGAGCGAGGACGACGTGGACAAGGGCGTGGAGCTGGCCGGCCGGCTGCCGTGGGAGGAGGCGCTCGCCGACGCCCGCACCACCTTCGACGCCCTGCGCGCCGCACCGGAGACCGGCGGGCGGGTGGCCATCGTCGGCTTCTGCTACGGCGGCGGGCTGGCGTTCAACCTGGCCGCGCAGACCGTGCCGGACGCGCTGGTCAGCTACTACGGGTCGGCCCTGCCCACGCTGCTGCCGCTGGCGCGGGAGGTCACCTGCCCGAGCCTGCACCACTTCGGCACAGCGGATGCCTACATCCCGCTGGCCACCGTGGAGCAGATCCGGGCCGCGGTGACCGCCAGCAACCGGCGGGTGCAGTTCTTCACCTATGACGGCGCAGGTCACGCGTTCGACAATCCGGCACCGGTCTTCCACCACGAGCAGGCGTCCGCCCTCGCCTGGCAGCGCACGCTCGCCTTCCTCGC
>CAZMDO010000211.1:0-4843 GCA_964564445.1 uncultured Ruaniaceae bacterium
CTGGCCCGCAAGGACGGCACCGGTGCGCTGCTGTCCGCAGAGCTCCCCGGCGTGCTCGGCTCGGTGGCGGACCTGCTCACCGTGGAGGCCGGGTACGAGAACGCCATCGCGGCCGCGCTCGGCCACCTCGCCGATGCCGCGGCCGCGGAGTCGGTGGACGTGGCAGTGGACGCGCTGCGGCACGTGCGCGACGCCGACGCCGGCCAGGCCCGGGTACTGATCGCCACCGACCGGCCTGCACCGCAGCGCCGGCCGGCGCCCGGCAGCGGCCGCTGGGCCACCGACCTGGTCCGCCCGCACGAACCGGTGGCTGCCACGGTGACCAGCCTGCTCGCCGATGTGGTCGTGGTCGAGGACCTGCACGCCGCCCGCCGGCTGTGCGCCGAGTCGCCCGAGCTGGTCGCGGTCACCGCCGACGGTGACGTGCTCGGCGCCACCCAGGCCCGCGGCGGCGCCGCCGGCGGCCCCAGCGTGCTGGAGCTGCACGCCGCGCGGGATGAGGCCGAGGTCAAGCTCGCCGATGCGCTCGCCCGGATCGAACGCACCCGGTTCGCGATGGGACCGGCCCGGGAGGCGGTGCAGGCCGCCCAGGCCGAGGTGGACGCCACCCTGGAGGCGCTGCACGCCTCGGACGCCAACCTCGCCGCCGTGGCGGACAAGCTCGGCCAGCACGGTTCGGCGATGCGCGCCGCCCGCGCCGAGGCGGACCGGATCCGGCCGGCGATCGAGCAGACCGAGGAGACCGCCCAGGCCCGCGCCGCCGAGCTGGCCGAGCTCACCCAGCGGCTGGAGACCGCCCAGGACGAGCCTGAGGACGAAGGGGTGGACCTGGAGCAGGCCACCGCCGACCGGGACACCCGCGCCGAGGCCGCCACCGCCGCCCGCGCCCAGGAGACGGACGCCCGCCTGGTGCTGCGCACCGTGGAGGAGCGGCTCAAGGCGGTCACCGGGCGGGCCGAGTCCTTGGAACGGGCCGCGCAGGCGGAACGCCGCGCCCGCGAGGTCGCTGCCGAACGGGCCCGCCGCCGGGCCGCGCAGTCGCAGGTGGCCGCGGCCGTGCGGGACGGTGCCGAGCGCGCCCTGGTGGCGATCGAGGGCTCCCTGGCGCAGGCCGAGCGGCGCCGGCAGGCCGCGGAGACCGAGCGGGCGGCCCGGGAGGAGGAGCTCACCGGTCTGCGCACCGCGCTGGACGAGCTCTCCGCCAAGCACGCCGAGCTCACCGACGTGGTGCACCGCGACGAGGTGGCCCGCGCCCAGCAGAAGCTGCGGGTGGAACAGCTCGAGCAGCGCGCCATCGACGAGCTCGGTCTGGAGGCGGACGTGCTCACCGCCGAGTACGGTCCGGACCAGCCGGTGCCGCAGGTGGCCCCACCGGGTTCGGAGGAGGACCCGGGACCGCCGCGCCCGTACGTGCGGGCCGAGCAGGAGAAGCGGCTGCGGGCCGCCGAGCGCGCGCTGAAGCTGCTCGGCAGGGTGAACCCGCTCGCCCTGGAGGAGCACGCCGCGCTGGAGGAGCGCCACCAGTTCCTCTCCGAGCAGCTGGCGGACCTGAAGAAGACCCGGGCCGACCTGCTGGACATCGTCGCCGAGATCGACGAACGGGTGCAGGAGGTGTTCACCGAGGCCTACCACGACACCGCCGCCCAGTTCGAGCAGGTGTTCGCCCGGCTGTTCCCGGGTGGTGAGGGTCGCCTCGTGCTCACCGACCCCGACGACATGCTCACCACCGGCATCGAGGTGGAGGCCCGCCCGCCGGGGAAGAAGGTGAAGCGGCTCTCCCTGCTCTCCGGCGGGGAGCGGTCGCTGACCGCGGTGGCGCTGCTGGTGTCCATCTTCAAGGCACGACCCAGCCCGTTCTACGTGATGGACGAGGTCGAGGCCGCCCTGGACGACACGAACCTGGGCCGGCTGCTGGAGATCTTCCGCGAGCTGCGCGCCGACTCCCAGCTGATCGTCATCACCCACCAGAAGCGCACGATGGAGGTCGCCGACGCCCTGTACGGGGTGACCATGCGCGGCGACGGGGTGACCACGGTGATCTCCCAGCGCCTGCAGGAGGACGCCGGCTGACCCGGCGGCGCACCGACCGGGGTGTGGGCCCGCACCCGGCCACTGTGGTCGATCTCATGGTCGACGGCGTGTCTCGCCTCGGCGTGTCGGGTCGCGCCCCGGAGGGCGCGGGTGACAATGGGCCCATGAGTGGACCCTTCGTCGCTGTGCTCGCGGCCATGGTCGCCGCCTGCACGCTGCTGCTCGCGCTGGTGCGCCGGCACGTGCCGGCCGAGGGACTGCTGCCCTGGCTCCGGGAGTCCTACCGCTCGGTGCGTGCCGAGCACGGTGAGCACGCCCGGATCCCGGCGAGCTCCGCCGTCGACGATGCGCCGACAGCACGTGTGGCCGACCTGCTGGAGATGGGCGAGGACGGTCCCGCCTACCACCGCCCGCCGGACCTGTTCGAGCGCTTCGGGCGGCGCCGCACCGACCGCTGAGGATTCGCCTCACCCCGGCGCGGTAGGCCACACTGGAGCACGTGCTCGAAGATCTCTGGCTGTACCTGGTCATCGCCGCCGTCGTGATCGTCGGCGGCATCTCCGCCCTGGTCACCACCCGCCGCCGGCGGGGCGGGCCCGACACGATCGACGAGGCGCCGGCGCCCACCACGGCGCCCGGTGCTGCCACCGAGGAGGACGACGGCGCAGCGACCACCGCCCCGCCCGCGGGCGCTGCTCCGCCGGTCGAGGAGGTCCCCGACACCGCCAGCCCGGTCCAGGCCGCACCCGCGCTGGAGCAGCCCGAGTCCGCGGCCGGTCGGATGGTGCGCCTGCGCGCGCGGCTGGCCCGTTCCGGGGCGATCGGTGCCACGCTGCTCAACCTGCTCACCCGGGGCAACCTGACCGAGTCGGACTGGGAGGAGATCGAGGAGACGCTGCTGCTCGCGGACGTCGGCGCCGGTCCCACCGACGAGCTGATGGCCGCGCTGCGCACCAAGGTCAAGGTGCTCGGCACCTCCGACCCGGCCCAGGTGCGGGCGA
This sequence comes from uncultured Ruaniaceae bacterium, assembly GCA_964564445.1. GTDB lineage: Bacteria > Actinomycetota > Actinomycetes > Actinomycetales > Beutenbergiaceae > Ruania. The sequence goes on from CAZMDO010000211.1 coordinate 3,033, forward strand.
TGGTGCGTGAGGAGCTGCTCACGCTGGTCGACCCTGGTCTGGACCGGCGCCTGGCCGCCAGCCCGGTGGTCGGTGACGACGGCGAGCCGCACCCGGCGACCATCCTGATGGTCGGGGTGAACGGCACCGGCAAGACCACCACGGTGGGCAAGCTCGCCCGGTTGCTGGTGGCCGAGGACCGGGACGTGCTCCTCGGTGCCGCGGACACCTTCCGCGCCGCGGCGGCCGACCAGCTGGCCACCTGGGGCGAACGCGTCGGGGTGGAGGTGGTGCGCTCCGAGCGGGAGGGCGCCGACCCCGCCTCGGTCGCCTTCGACGCGGTCAAGGCCGGCCGCGAGGCAGGGGTGGACGTGGTGATCGTGGACACCGCCGGACGGCTGCAGAACAAGGCCGGGCTGATGGACGAGCTGGGCAAGATCCGCCGGGTCGTCTCCCGCGGCGCCCCGGTCTCGGAGGTGCTGCTGGTGCTGGACGCCACCACCGGCCAGAACGGGATGCGCCAGGCGCAGGTGTTCGCCGAGGCGGTGGAGATCACCGGCATCGTGCTCACCAAGCTGGACGGCACCGCCAAGGGCGGCATCGTGGTCTCCGTGCAGCGCGAGCTCGGCGTGCCGGTGAAGTTCGTCGGGCTGGGGGAGGGGCCGGACGACCTCGCCCCGTTCGACCCCGAGGCGTTCGTGGACGCGCTGCTGGAGGGCTGAGGGCACCGGGTGGACCACCAGCGCCCACCGGGATCGCGATGGTCTGGGCCGGTGCGAAACGTGACGTTCACACGCGGGCCGCAGAAGTCACCTGCGCGAAACACCACCGGGCGCGTGCCGTAACGCGAGGCCAGCACAGTCTTCCCCAGGCCGGACGCCCGATCCGGCGCAGGAAGAGACGTGCATGGAACCCTTTATCGACACGGGTGTCACCGCCTGGATGCTGGTCTCGGCGTCCCTGGTGCTGCTGATGACACCCGGACTTGCGATGTTCTACGGCGGGATGACCCGGTCCAAGTCCGTGCTGAACATGATGATGATGTGCTTCGGTGCGCTGGCGCTGATCGCCGTGATCTACCCGCTGTGGGGCTGGTCGATGTCCTACGGCGAGACGATCGGCGGGATCGTCGGCAACCCGCTGGACCAGTTCGGCCTCGGCGGCAGCTTCGAGGCCATCGCGGTGCTGGACGAGACGACCGGGGCGGCGATGCCGACCATCGTGGACGTCGGGTTCCAGACCACGTTCGCCGTGATCACCGTGGCGCTGATCGCCGGCGCCCTCGCCGACCGGGTGAAGTTCTCCACCTGGCTGGTGTTCGCCGGTCTGTGGGTCACCCTGGCCTACTTCCCGATGGCGCACATGGTCTGGAGCGGCGGTCTGCTCTCCGGTGACGGGCCGTTCGCCGCCATCGCCGAACCGGTGGACTTCGCCGGCGGCACCGTGGTGCACATCAACGCCGGTGTGGCCGGTCTGGTGCTGGCGCTGATCGTGGGCCGCCGCAAGGGCTTCGGCACCGAACCGATGCGCCCACACAACCTGCCGCTGGTGATGCTCGGTGCCGCGCTGCTGTGGTTCGGCTGGTTCGGCTTCAACGCCGGCTCCGCCTACGGTGCGAACGAGACCGCAGGCCTGGCCTGGGTGAACACCACCACCGCGGCGGCCGCGGCCGTGCTCGGCTGGCTGGCCACCGAACGCATCCGCTACGGCAAGGCCACCTCGCTGGGGGCCGCCTCCGGGGTGGTCGCCGGGTTGGTGGCGATCACCCCCGCGGCAGCGGCGCTGACCCCGGTCACCGCGATCGTGCTCGGCCTGGTCGCCGGGGTGGCGTG
>CAZMDO010000212.1:0-4822 GCA_964564445.1 uncultured Ruaniaceae bacterium
CGCTTCCCTGACACGGAAGAGGTCACTGGTTCGATCCCAGTATCGCCCACCAGCACCGACGATGGCCTGCCGGCGGGCGCGGTCCCGTCCTACACTGGGGAAGATGCGGATCGAGCTGCTCGGACCGTCCCGAGCAGGTACGCGCACCACGCTGGCTGCGGCGATGGCGGCCAGCAGCACGCCCACGTGGGTGGGTCCCGACGAGCTCGGCACCTTGATCGCGCAGTCCGCCAGTGGCGAGACGGGTGCCGGCATCGACGACCCGCGCCGCCGCGACCTCGTCACCTGGGCGATCGCCCTTGTCACCGACGCGGACCTGCTGCCGTCGCAGCAGGTGACCGCGCTGGCGTCGCTCGGTCGAGCCTGTGACCGGCTCGCCGCGATCGAACGGCTTCACCTTACCCGCCCCGTCGTGCACGGTGAGCTCCTGCTGCACTGGGCTACCAGGGTGCTCCCGCACCTGCCCGACGCGGATGCCAGGACCCGGGAGCTCATCGACCGGATCGAGCGACCCGACGCTGCGGTCGTCATCACCGCCGACCCGGAGGAGATCGTGCGGCGGGTGCAGGCCCAGGACCGTGTCCCGGATGCCTACCGGACCGTGGATCCCGACCGTCTACCGGGCCTGGTCACGGCTGCTCACCGGGTCGCCGAGGTCGCCGCCACGGCCCTTGCAGCCCGCGGTCTGCCGGTGCTCAGGCTCGACACCACGGCCGACCCGGATGCCGCCGAACAGCTGCGCACCTTCCTCGAGACCCCGGTACCGGCACCACCCCAGGAGGATCTGCGGGACCGGCTGATCGACGCCTCCAGCTCATTCCGGAAGAAGGACGGCCGGCACGAGCTGCGCACCAAGCACGTGCTCTACTGCGCGTTCTCCACGCCGCGGTTCACCATCAGACCGGAGGAGGCAGGCCGGGACGCCACCAAGCGGGTCGCGGCGCTGGGCCTCACCCGGGAGCAGGTGGTGGGGCGCAGCGTGCTGGACCTGGGCTCCAACACCGGTGCCATGCTGTTCGAGCTGTCCAACTTCGACCCGGCCAGCGGGTACGGCATCGAGTACGACGCCGAGAAGGTCGATCTCGCCAACGAGATCGCCGAGCTCGCGCAGATCCCGAACGTCCGCTTCGAGCAGGGCGACATCGACCTGCTCGAGGCCGATCAGGTGGGAGTTCACGACATCGTGCTCGCCCTCGCCATCGAGGCACACCTCCGCAGGCCGAAGCGGCTCTATCACCTTCTCGGTCAGGTCACCGGTGACCTGCTCTGCTTCGAGGGCAACAGCGGCTGCGACCTGGATGCGGTTCGCCGGCGTCTGACGGCAGCCGGTTTCGGCGACTTCACCGACCTCGGCTTCTGCCAGGACGACCGGGATCCGCGCAACAACCGCCGACCACAGCTGCTCGCCCGGAAGCTGCCGGCCGGAGCGCAGGCCAGGCACCGGTCCACGGCGTACGGGAGCGGAGCGATCGGCCGGTTGTCGCGGCTGCGCCCCGGCCACCGGGGCGCGTAGCGCGAGCCTGTCACCGCCCTCGGAGCCGGCCCAGCCGCGCCTCGGTCGGTGACCGTACTCCCACTAGGCTTGCCGGATGCCTCGCGTGGTGCTGATGTGCGGTCCTGCCGGCTCCGGCAAGACCCGCTATGCCCGCGGGCTGGAACGGGACGGGTTCGTGCGGTTGTCCATCGACGAGGAGGCCTGGAGCCGCGGTCAGCAGCAGCCGCTGGCCGAGCACGTGGCGACCGAGATCGAGGCCGAGCTGCGCGAGCGGCTGGTGCGGCTGGTACGCACCGGTCGGGACGTCGTCGTGGACTTCTCCTTCTGGTCCCGGCGCCAGCGGGCGCAGTACCGCGAGCTGCTCGCCGGGCTGGGGGTGCGGGCGGAGACGGTGTACCTGGCCACGCCGCGGGAGGTGATGCTGGCACGGCTGGCCGCGCGGTCCGGCGGGCACGCCGACGACGTGGCGCTCACCCCGGCGACGGCAGCGGCCTACATCGACCACTTCGAGGTGCCCGCCGAGGACGAGGGGCCCCTGACGGTGATCAGCTCCTGACCGCCAGGGCGGTCAGTGCCCGGGCCGCGGCGGCGATGGCCTCCTCGGTGGCGCCGTCGTCCCGGTCCACCAGCCAGGTCAGCGTGAGCCCGTCGGTGAGGTGCACCAGCAGCCGCGCCACCGTGGGCACCGGCACCTGCCAGCAGCTCCCGGTCTCGGCCGCGGCCAGCTGCAGGGCGGCGGTCGCGATCTCCTGGTAGCGAGCGTACTGGCGGCGGGCCAGGTCGGGGGCGGTGCGGATCGCGTGCTGGGTCAGCTCCAGCATCGCCTGCTCCCGGGCCGGGTCGGCCCGCAGGTGGTGCAGGTAACCGGTCAGCCCTTCGACCAGCAGCTCCTCCAGGGACTTGCCGGCCAGCTGACCGGGCAGCACGGCCGCCTGCTCGCCGGCCGTGACCTCGGCGATGAGGACCTCGAGCAGCTCGTCGCGGGAGTCGAAGGCGTAGTGGAAGCTGGCCAGGGGCATCCCGGCCTCGGCCACGATCGCGCGGGTGGAGGCAGCGGCGAGCCCGCGGGTGGCGATCACCGTGAACGCGGCGGCCACCAGCGCGCGCCGGCGTTCGGCCACCGGGATGCGCACCATCGCCTGCCGTCCTCTCCCGCCGCGGGCCGCGCGGCTGGTTGCCAGGTCCTCGGACCCGGCCTAGGCTAGCGCGAACTGGGACGATCGTCCCAGTCAGGGCGACGGCGGACGTCGAGGTCCGCCCAGGAGGCAACAACGGTGGACCGCGCAACAGCCGACGAGCCCACGCTCCCGGACGGATTCCTGATCGGCACGGCGACCGCCGCGGCGCAGATCGAGGGAGCGACCGACGCGGGCGGACGCAGCCCGAGCGTGTGGGACGTGTTCAGCGCCCAGCCCGGGCGCATCCTGGACGGCAGCGACACCACGGTCACCACCGACCACTACCACCGCTACCGCGAGGACGTGGCCCTGATGGCCGGGCTCGGCGCGGACGCCTACCGGTTCTCGTTCTCCTGGACCCGCCTGCAGCCCCACGGTCGCGGCGCCCTGGACGCCACGGGGGCCGACTTCTACGACCGGCTCCTGGACGAGCTCCTTGCTGCCGGGATCGCCCCGTTCGCCACCCTGACGCACTGGGACCTGCCGGCCGAGTACACCGGCGGCTGGTTGGACCGGGACACCGCGGCACGGTTCGGCGAGCTCGCCGCGCTGGCCGGGGAGCGGTTCGGGGACCGGGTGCACACCTGGATCACGCTGAACGAGCCGGCCACCGTGACGTTGAACGGCTACGCGCTCGGGCTGCACGCACCCGGCAAGAGCCTGCTCTTCGACGCGCTGCCCACGGTGCACCACCAGCTGCTCGGGCACGGGCTGGCGGTGGCGGCGCTGCGCGCAGCGGGTGTGGCCGGGCAGATCGGGATCACGAACGTGCACTCCCCGGTGGTCCCGGCGAGCACGCGGGCGGAGGACCTGCTGATGGCGCAGCTGTTCGACCTGGTGCACAACCGGGTGTTCGCCGACCCGGTGCTGCTCGGCCGGTACCCGCAGGTGCCCGAGGAGCTGGCGGACCTGTTCGGGGCGTTCGCCGAGGTCCCGACCGACGACCTGGCCACCATCGCCGCGCCGCTGGACTGCTACGGCCTGAACTACTACATGCCCTCCCGGGTGGCCGCCGGCGCCGGGGACGGCAGCAGCCCGGACGGCACCAGCGCGGCGATGGCCGCTGCACCGTTCCGGCTGCTGGACCTGGACGGCTACGAGCGCACCGGGTTCGGCTGGCCGATCGCCCCGGACCATCTCCAGGTGGCGCTCACCGAGGTGGCCGAACGCTACGGCGACCGGCTGCCGCCCACCTACATCACCGAGAGCGGGGCGAGCTTCCCGGACGTGCCCGGCCCGGACGGTGCGGTCGCCGACCAGCAGCGGATCGACTACCTGCGCGAGCACCTGCGCGCCGCGTTGGTGGCGACCGCCCCCGGCGGTCCGGCCGCTGCGGTCGATCTGCGCGGCTACTTCGTCTGGTCGCTGCTGGACAACTGGGAGTGGGCGGCAGGATTCAGCCAGCGGTTCGGTCTGGTGCACGTGGACTTCGACACGCTGGAGCGCACACCGAAGGCGTCCTACCGGTGGTTGCAGCACCTGCTGGCCGCACGCACCAGCCGATGACCAGCCCGACCGCGGCCGAACCGGGCACGGACACCCGCCCCGAGGTCGGCACCACCTGGCTGCTCGGTTTCGCGGCGGCCTGGTTCGGGTTCTGGCTGCTGGTGATGCTGCCGGGGCAGTTCATGGTGGTCAAGCTCGCCAGCGTGATCGACCCGGTGGACAAGGTCGCGCTCTCCTCGGCGCTGATCGCGGTGATGGCGGTGGTGATCGTGGTGTCGGTGCCGGTGGTCGGCTGGCTCTGCGACCGCAGCAGGCCCCGGTTCGGGCGGCGGCGCACCTGGGCGCTGGGCGGGCTGGTGCTGGCCACGGTGCCGTTCGCGTTCGTGGGCTTCCAGGACGGCGGTCTGGCGGCCGGCGTGCTGCTCGCCCTGGTGGCACTCGGGGAGGCCACGATGCTGGTGGCGCTCTCGGCGATCATCGCCGACCGGGTGCCGCACCGGCAGCGCGGTAGTGCGTCGGCGGCGATGGGGGTGCCGCAGGTGATCGCCCTGGCCGGCGGGATGGTGCTGGTCACCGAGCTGATCACGGATGTGGGACCGAGCTGGCTGGCGATCGCTGCGCTCGCCCTGGTGTGCCCGCTGCCGTTCCTGCTGCGCTACCGGGAGGTCGACCCGCCACCGGCCCAGCGGTCCCCGGCCGGGCA
>CAZMDO010000213.1:0-4814 GCA_964564445.1 uncultured Ruaniaceae bacterium
GCGGGGGCGGCGGAGGGGTCAGCGGCGGGGGCGGCGCTGGCAGCGTGGACAGAAGGCCGCTGAACGGTTCATGAACGCCTCCCGCACGATCGGGGTGCCGCACCGCGGGCAGGGCAGGCCCTCCCGGCCGTAGACGTTCAGCGACCGGTCGAAGTAGCCGCTGGCGCCGTTGACGTTCACGTACAGGGCGTCGAAGCTGGTGCCGCCGGCCACCAGCGCGGTGCGCATCACCTCCGCCGCCGCCTCCAGCACCGCCGCTACCTGGGCCCGGGGCATCATGTCGGTGCGGCGGTCGTAGTGCACCCGGGCCCGCCAGAGCGCCTCGTCGGCGTAGATGTTGCCGATGCCGGAGACCAGCGTCTGGTCCAGCAGGGCACGCTTGATCCCGCGCCGGCCGCGGCGCACCCGGCGGACGAGCTCCGCCCTCCCCGGCCCATCGGGATCGGCCAGCAGCGGGTCGAGCAGGTCCCGGCCGATGTGCGCCACCGGCGCCGGCAGCAAGTGTTCCGCCGGACCGGGCGGGGCACCGAGCCCGCCGGGCCCGCCGTCGGCGGTGGGCACCAGGTCCGCCACGGTGAGATAGCCGAAGGTGCGCTGGTCGACGAAGTGGAGCTGACCGCCGTCGGCGAACGTGAGCCGCACCCGCAGGTGCGGGTTCTCCCCCGCCCCGGTGACCAGCAGCTGACCGCTCATGCCCAGGTGCACCAGCAGGGCGTGGTCCTCGGCCTGCCCGTCCGGGCCGCGCAGCGGCAGCCAGAGGAACTTCCCGCGCCGCACCGCCGCGTCCAGGCTGCGCCCGGCGAGCAGACCGATGAGCTCGGCGGGCCCGCCCTCCTGGCGGCGCACCGAACGCTCCCGGAGCACCTCCACGCCGGTGATCGGGCGACCGAGCACATGCTCGGCCACCCCGGCGCGGATGGTCTCGACCTCAGGCAGCTCGGGCACGGGCCCAACCTACCGGCTCAGGTCCCCGGTCCCGCCTCGGTCCCTGCAACGCCTGCGGCCTGCTCGCCCTCGGCCGCGAGCGCGTGGTAGGCGGCCTCGGCGGCGCGGGCCTCGGCGACCTTCTTCGCCGTCCCCTCGCCCGTGCCCCAGACCTTCTCACCGAGCACCAGGTGGGCGGTGAAGTGCCGTTCGTGGTCCGGGCCGGCGGCCTGCACCTCGTAGTGCGGCACGCCGAGGCCACGCTCGGCGGCGACCTCCTGCACGCTGGTCTTCCAGTCCAGACCAGCGCCGAGGCCGGCGGCCGCGGTCAGGGTCGGCCCCACCAGGCGGGTGATCAGCTCCCGGGTGGGCTCCAGCCCGTGGCACAGGTAGGTGGCGCCGATCACCGCCTCCACGGTGTCGGACAGGATCGAGTCCTTGTCCCGGCCGCCGGTGCCCTCCTCGCCCTTGCCGAGCAGCAGGTACGCGCCCAGGTTCAGGGTCCGGGCCACCTCGGCCAGCGCCCGCTGGGACACGCTCGCGGCGCGCATCTTGGCCAGCGCGCCCTCGGGCTGGTCCGGGTGGGTGCGGTAGAGGTGCTCGGTGACCACCACGCCGAGCACGGAGTCACCGAGGAACTCCAGCCGCTCGTTCGTGGGGATGCCGCCGGCCTCGTGGGCGAAGGACCGGTGGGTCAGGGCGAGCACGAGCAGCTCGGGGTCGAGGTCGATCCCGAGGGCGGCCAGCAGCGCGTCCGTGGCTCCGGCGCTCATCCGCGCCGGCCCTCGTCCTCGTCGGTGGTGCCACCGTCGGTGGCCTCCCGCAGCGCGCCGAGCGCCGCCCAGCGCGGGTCCAGCTGCTCGTGTCCGTGCCCCGGTCCGGCGTCGGCCAGGCGGATGCCGCACACCGAGCACAGTCCGGGGCAGTCCGGGCGGCACAGCGGCTGGAACGGCAGCGCCAGCACCACGGCGTCGGTGACGGTGGCCTCCAGGTCGGCGATGTCGCCGTCGAGCTCGGGCAGCTCCTCGGCATCCTCCTCCCCGGAGACCTCCTGCTGGGTGCCGGGATAGGCGAACATCTCGGTGACGTCGATGGTCAGGTCCCGCTCGATCGCATCGAGGCAGCGCACGCACTCCCCCTCGGCGGTGGCGCTGATCGTGCCGGTGACCAGCACGCCGTCCAGCACCGCCTCCAGCCGCAGGTCCAGGGAGACCTCCGCGCCGGCAGGCACGGCGATCACCTCGTTGCCCATCGGCTCGGTCACCGGGACCTCGAGCTCCACCGTGCGCATCGACCCGGGCCGGCGGCCCAGGTCGTGGGTGGAGATCCGGTACGGGCTGGGCGCGCTCACTCCTCCTCCTCCGCGCTCCCGGCGCCGGCGGTCCGGGCGGCGGCCGCCTCCGGCCGGTGCCTGGCCCGCTCCACCAGCCGTGCGCGGCCGGCGGCCACCTGGGAGCTGATCGCGTTCAGGTCGATCTCGAACTGGGCGAGCTGGCGGTCGCAGTAGTCGTCGGCCTCGCGGGAGAGCTTGTCCGCCGCGGCCTGGGCGTCGGCGACGATCTCCTCGGCCCGGGCCTGCGCCTGGGTCACCACCGACTCGGCGGAGACCAGCTCCTCGGCGCGCTCCTTGGCCCGTTCCACCAGGTCACTGGCCTCCAGCCGGGCCCGGCCGAGGACCGCGTCCGCATCGGCCACCACCCCCTGGGCGCGGGTGATCTGGCTGGGCAGCACCGACTTCGCGGACTCGATCAGCTCCAACGCCTCGGCGCGGTTGACCAGCACCGAGGCGCTCATCGGCATCGATCGGGCCGAGGCGACCAGGTCGGCCAGCTCGTCCAGGATCGCCACCAGGGACTCACCCTGGCTCTCTTCGGTCATCGTGCACCATCCTTGCTCTGCGTGCCGAGCGCAGCGTAGACCGCCTCGGCCACCGGCGGGGGAACCAGATCCGTGACGTCACCGCCGTAGCGGGCCACGTCCTTGACCATCGAGGAGGAGACGTGCGCCAGCGCCGCGTCCCCGACCACGAACGCGGTCTCCACCCCGGACAGGTGCCGGTTCATCAGCGCCATCGGGTGCTCGGCGTCGAAGTCCGCCCCGCCGCGCAGCCCCTTCACGATCGCGCTCGCGCCCACCTCCTGGCACAGGTCGGCGAGCAGCCCCGGCATCCGGACCACGCGCACCCCCTCCAGGTCGGCCACCGCGGCGGCGAACAGCGACACCCGGGCCTCGGCGTCCAGCAGTGGCGCCTTGCCGGCATTGATGCCCACGGCCACCACCACCTCGTCGAACATGGACCGGGCTCGGCGTACCAGGTCGAGGTGCCCGAGGGTCACCGGGTCGAAGGACCCCGGGCACACGGCGATACGTGACATCACATGGCTAACGTACCCTCCCGCGGCGTCCCGACAGGTGGCACACCCCGCCGAGAGACCGGTTTCTCGGCTACACTCGCCCTGGTTCGTCCACTTCCCTACCCAGCGAAGGCGCCCATCGATGACCGCGACCGTGCAGAGCTCGACCCTGCTCCACCTGCGAGACGAGGACCACGTGGCGATCGCCACGGCGGACCTCAGCGCCGGCAGCGAGGTGACCGGCCCGCACGGCCCGCTGCTGCTGCGCGCCGACGTGCCCCGCGGGCACAAGGTCGCCGTCCGGGACGTGGCACCCGGGGACCAGGTGCTCAAGTACGGGCAGTCGATCGGCCGGGCGACCGCCGCGATCACCGCAGGTGACCATGTGCACAGTCACAACCTGGGCATGGACGAGACCGAGCGGGCGCACGAGTTCGGTACGGCCCGGGTGAGCCCCGAGCTCCCCGAGGACCTCCCGCGCACCTTCCTCGGCTACCACCGGCCCGGCGGCAAGGTCGGCACCCGCAACTACATCGGCGTGATCACCTCGGTGAACTGCTCGGCCAGCTCGGCGAAGATGATCGCCGACCAGTTCCGCAACGTCGCGTTGGCGGAGTACCCGAACGTCGACGGCGTGATGGCGATCACGCACCAGAGCGGCTGCGGGCTGGTGCCGGACTCCGAGGGCGGGCAGATGCTGCTGCGCACGCTGCGCGGCTATGCCCGGCACCCGAACTTCGGCGGGCTGCTCGTGCTCGGCCTGGGCTGCGAGATGATCGGCGTGCAGTCGCTGGTCGAGGGCCTCGGGCTCGCCGAGGGCACCTACACCGAGACGATGACCATCCAGGAGCTCGGCGGCGTGCGCGCCACGGTGCGCGCCGGGGTGGCCAAGATCCGCCAGATGCTGCCGCGGGTGAACGAGGCCGAGCGTGCCCCGGCGGACGTCTCCGAGCTGGTCCTCGGGCTGAACTGCGGCGGGTCGGACGGCTACTCCGGCATCACTGCCAACCCGGCGCTGGGCTACGCCTCGGACCTCCTGGTCGCTGCCGGCGGCACCTCGGTGCTGGCCGAGACGCCGGAGGTCTACGGCGCCGAGCACCTGCTCACCCGGCGCGCCGTCTCCGAGGCGGTCGGGCGCCGGCTGCTGGACCGGATCGACTGGTGGAAGCAGTACACCGCCGCCGGGGCCGGCACGCTGGACAACAACCCCTCCCCGGGGAACAAGGCCGGCGGCCTGACCACCATCCTGGAGAAGTCCCTGGGTGCGGTCGCCAAGGGCGGCCAGGCGGAGATGACCGCGGTCTACGAGTACGCCGAGCCGATCGTCGACAAGGGGTTCACGTTCATGGACACCCCTGGCTACGACCCGGTCTCGGTCACCGGCCTCGTGGCCGGCGGGGCGAACGTGGTCTGCTTCACCACCGGTCGGGGCTCGGTGTTCGGCTGCAAGCCCACGCCGTCCATCAAGCTCGCCACGAACACCGAGATGTATCAGCGGATGGCCGAGGACATGGACCTCAACGCCGGCCGGATCGT
>CAZMDO010000214.1:0-4758 GCA_964564445.1 uncultured Ruaniaceae bacterium
GGAGTGGTACCAGTGGTTCGTCCCGGCGCCCATGAGGATCATCGATCGGCCCTGGGAGTCCTCGGAGTTCTGCGCGAACTCCCGGGCGAGCCGCACGATCTTCTCCATCGGCACCGAGGTGATCTCGGACGCCCACGCCGGGGTGCAGGCCGCGGTGGGGTCGTCGTACCCGTTCGGCCAGCTACCGCCCAGACCGGGCCGGGCCACACCGTACTGGGCGAGCATCAGGTCGAACACGGTGGTGACCACGTGCTCGCCCACGCGCCGCACCGGCACGCCCCGCGCCTCGTGGACGACCTTCCCGTCCGGTGCGTCGAACCGGGGCAGCAGCACCTGCTCGCTCGGGCCGCCCTCGGTGTACAGGCTCAGCACCGGGTCCACGTCGCCGAGCTCGAGGTTCCACCGGCCCTCGCCCTCGTTCCCGAACCGGTGCCCGAGCGTGCCGTTCGGGACCACCGGGGTGTCGGTGACCCGATCGAGGACAGCGGGCTTGAATTCAGAATTCTCCGAGCTGGAATCAGGATTGTCGAAGTCAGCTGCGACGAGGAATTTCCCGGTGCGCCACGTGCCATCCTCGGCCTTGTCCAGGCGGATCAAGAATGGCAGGTCGGTGAAGGACTTCACGTAGTCATCGAAGAATTGTGTGCTGCGGTCCACGAAGAACTCTTTGAGCACCACATGACCCATCGCCAGCGCCAGGGCGGCGTCGGTGCCCGGCGCCGGAGAGATCCACTCGTCGGCGAACTTCACGTTCTCGGCGTAGTCCGGGGCGACCGCGATCACCTTCTGGCCGCGGTAGCGGGCCTCGGTCATCCAGTGCGCGTCCGGGGTTCGGGTCAGGGGCACGTTTGAGCCCCACATCACCAGTAGCGCGGCGTCCCACCAGTCACCGGACTCGGGCACGTCGGTCTGGTCGCCGAAAATCTGCGGCGAGGCCACCGGCAGGTCCGCGTACCAGTCGTAGAAGCTCAGCATCGGGGCGCCGATGAGCTCGTTGAACCGGGCTCCGGAGGCGTAGCTGACCATCGACATGGCGGGGATCGGCGAGAAGCCGGCGATCCGGTCCGGGCCCCAGCGCTTGATCGTGTACACGTGCGCGGCGGCGATCATCTCCACCGTCTCGGCCCACGTGGAGCGCACCAGCCCACCCTTGCCGCGGCCGGACTTGTACCGCCGGGTCTTCTCGGGATCCTGGACGATCTCGGCCCAGGCGAGCACCGGGTCGCCCAGGCGCTGGCGCGCCTCGCGGAACATCGACAGCAGCGTGCCGCGCACGTACGGGTAGCGCACCCGGGTGGGGGAGTAGGTGTACCAGGAGAAGGCCGCACCGCGTGGGCAGCCGCGCGGTTCGTACTCCGGCCGGTCGTCACCCACGGACGGGTAGTCGGTCTGCTGCGCCTCCCAGGTGATGATGCCGTCCTTGACGTACACCTTCCACGAGCACGAGCCGGTGCAGTTCACGCCGTGGGTGGAGCGGACCACCTTGTCATGGCTCCAGCGGTCCCGGTAGAAGGAGTCGCCGGAGCGTCCGCCCTGCAGGGTGAGGGTGCGGTTGTCGTCGGAAACCTCGGCGTGCGGCACGAAGAACCGCCGGGTCTGCACCAGCGCCGAGGCCAGCGGGCCTTCTACGGACAGCTTGCTCGGGGTCATCGCGTGCTCCCTGGGCTCCAGCCGGCACCGCCGGCGCGTTCACAACGGTGCCGCCTGAGAGGATCGCCCCCTGCCACGACCGGTGTGCTAGACAATGCCGAGGCGAGCATCTGCCCTCCTGAGGAGCTGCGATTGAGCGGGCGTTTGGCTCCTAACATAACCCGCTGCAAATGCCTCAGCAACCAAAATCGGGGCCCCGTTTTTGATGACGAATTACCGCATAGCGGCGTGCGCTAATACAACCGCATATGACGGGCAACATTGACCGTTGAATCACCACTCGCCTCGCCTTCAGCCGACCCTGCGACCGGATCAGCGCCCCGGTCTGCGGCCGGTGCCGCCCGGGGCTCGCTCAAGGGACTCGCGGTGCAGGTGCAGGCGGCATGCGCCGACTTCGGCGAACGGGACGAGATCCACCTGGTCGCTCGGCGCGCCGTAGTGGCCCATGGCGCCTTCGACCAGTCCGCGGTGCACCTGGCAGATCACCTCCGGCATCTCCCGGGCGAGGTCCAGCAGGGGACAGGTGCGCAGCGCGATGCCGGGCGGGTCCGGGTCGGGCCCGAAGCCGAGCTCGGCGAGCAGGTCGACCACCCGCTCCTCGGCACCGGGCCGCACCGCAGCGGTCTGCCCTTCAAGGGCGCTGCCAGCAGCGCCCCCGCTGGTCGCGCTGTCCCCGCCGGTTGCGCTGTCCCCGCTGGTTGCGCTGTCCTCGCCGGCGAGCGCAGCGCCCCAGGTCCTGCCGATCGCGCGAGCATCACCGCTCGGGTCCGGCGAACCAGCGGCCAGGTGGCTGGCGAACGCCTCGGTGAGGCTGCGGTACTCGCGGAACGCCCGGCCGCTGGGCTGCGCGTGGCGTCCCGCCACGGTCAGCGAGTACTCGAAGCTCGGCCGTCCGCGTCCCTCGGCGGCCGCCCGGCTGCGCTCCACCAGGCCGGCGGTGCGAAGCTCGGCCAGCGCAGTGCGCACTGTGTTCGGGTGCACACCCAGTGTCTCGCTCAGATCGGCGACCGACGCAGACCGGCCGGGCCGGCCCAGCGCGGACAGGATCCGGAGGGCCGGCCCGGGGGAGAGCGACGGCTCGGGGGTCGGCACTGGCCCCAGCGGCGTAGGTTTATTCACAATTGGGAGTGTAATATTTGACGGGCGACGACCGCCACCGGAACACGGCGGTGGTCCGATGCCGTACGCACCCGTCGGCGCCACACGCGCGCCTGAATGCCTGGAGGAACGATGACCGAGTCCCAGCCGCTGCCTGCCGGCGCCGAGGAGCTGCCCGTGACGGACGTGAGCCACTCCGGGTGCGAGTGCGGGTGTACCGACCAGGGCGTGCCGGTGCTGGACGTACGCGAGATCCCGCACGCGATCCGGCACGCGACCGTGTTCGGCGCCCTGGGTGCTGTGCCGGTCGGTGGCTCGTTGGACCTGGTCGCCCCGCACGACCCGAAGCCGCTTCTCGCCCAGATCGCCGACCGGGACCCGGTCCAGGTGACCTACCTGCAGTCCGGGCCCGAGGCCTGGACGTTGCGCCTGACGCGCCAGCCCTGAGCACGAGCGCGGCTGGAGGACTGGGCGGAGGGGCCTGGAGGAGGAACGAGCGGTGAACCGCCCTGTGCGTGCTGCACTGATCGCTGCCGGCGGCCTGTGCATGCTGGCCGGTCTGGATGCGGCTCTGCTGCTGCTCGGCCTGCCCGCACCGATTCGCACCGACCGGCTTGCCGAGATGCACGGCATCCTCATGGTGCTCGGCTTCCTCGGCACGGTCATCTCCCTGGAACGCTCCGTCGCGCTGCGCCGCCGCTGGGGCTACCTGGCCCCGGCGGGGCTGGGCCTCGGCGCTCTGCTGACCCTCAGCCCCGCGCCGGTGATCGTCGGCCAGCTGGTGCTGTTCGCCGGGGCGGTGCTGCTGGTCGCGGTGTACGCGGCGCTGTGGCAGCGGGCCCACGATGCGGTGGTGCTCGCCCAGCTGGTCGGTGCGGTGCTCGCCGCAGCGGCGGTCGCGATCTGGATCCGCACCGACGTGCCCACCGTGCTGGTGCTGCTCAGCGGGTTCATCGTGGTCACCATCGCCGCCGAGCGGGTCGAGCTGGCCCGGCTGACCCTGCCCGCGGCCTCCGGTGACCTGCTCCTCGGCGGCACCGCGGTGATCGGGGTGGCCGGCACCCTCTCGCTGGTCTGGCCGGCCCTCGGCGGGCGCACCTTCGGGGTGGTGCTCGCCGTCTCCGCGCTCTGGCTGGCCACCCACGACGTGGCGGTGCGCACCATCCGGGCCAAGGGGCTGCCCCGGTTCGCCGCGGCCGCGATGCTCGCCGGCTACGCCTGGTTGCTGGTCGCGGCGTGCACCTGGGTGGCCGCCGGGTCCGCGGGCACCGGGTGGGCCTACGACACGGTGGTGCACGCGGTGTTCCTCGGCTTCGCCATGTCCATGGTGATGGCGCACGCACCGGTGATCCTGCCCTCGGTGCTGCGGGTGAAGCTGCCCTACCACCCGGTGCTGTGGCTGCCGCTGCTGGCGCTGCACGTGACCCTCGCCGTGCGGGTGGCCGGATCGCTCGCCCAGGCCCCGTTCTACCGCGTCGGGGCGGTGGGCACGATCGTGGCCATGCTGCTGCTCGTCCTCGGCGTGGTGGCCTCCTCGCGGCTGCCTGCCCGCAGAGCCACCAGCTCCCGACCGCCCGCTCGCGGAGGTGCACGATGACGGTGCCCAGCACCACCCCTGCCGGCCCGGCCCGGACGAAGGGGGCCCGGGGCCGCTGGCCGCTGCGGGACTACCCGGCCGTGGTCTGGCTGCTGGCCGCCGCCGTGGTCGCGGTCGCGCACCAGGCGGTGCCCTCGGCCCGCTGGCTGATGGTGCACCTGGTGCTGCTCGGTGCGATCACGCACTCGATCATGGTGTGGAGCACCTACTTCGCCCAGGCGCTGCTGAAGACCCCGCCCACCCTGGACGACCGGCGCACTCAGTCCCGCCGGCTGTGGCTGCTGCTGGTCGGCGTGCTCGCCGTGCTCATCGGCGTGCCGACGGCGTTGCTCCCGCTGGTGATCGCCGGTGCCGCTGCCGTGGTGGTCGCCGTGGCCTGGCACGCGGTCCAGCTGGTCCGCCGGCTGCGCCGG
>CAZMDO010000215.1:0-4750 GCA_964564445.1 uncultured Ruaniaceae bacterium
CGAACTGGTAGTACAGCGGCTTCGGGTCGTGGTCGTTGACCAGCAGGAAGGACTCCCCGGCGGCCAGGTCGAAGTAGTGCTCGAAGATCAGCTCGTGCCGACGCTTCGGGATCTCCTGGCGGACGTCGAGGGTGCGGTCATCGCTCATGGGGAAGTCCCTTTCGATAGGTGGATCCGACCCCCTAATTGTTACCAGTTCACTGTGAATAAATCCATCGCTGTCCACGATCTCGCCGGCGGGTGCCCACCTCGATACCGTGGAGCCATGGCCGAGCCCGTGCTGGCGGACCGGAGCCCGCAGACCACGTTCCTGCGCGCCGAGGCCACCCTGCCCGGTCTGGTCGCCTCTACCGTCGGCTACCACGCTGCGGGCCGGCGCCCGGCTGTTCACCGGGGCCTGCCCTCGCCCTACCTGACCGTGATCGTCTCCCTGGACGAGCCGATCACCACCGGGGGCAGCCCCGGGCACCTCGCCTCGCCGGCGGCCCACCGCAACGACGTGCTGGTCGCCGGTCTGCACACCGCCCCCGCCTTCGTGCACCAGCCCGCCCACGAGGCCGGCATCCAGCTCGCCGTGCACCCGCTCGCCGCGCGGGCGCTGCTCGGCGTGCCGGCCCGCGAGCTGGACCTGCTCACCATCGAGGGTGCGGACCTGCTCGGGACGGCCGTCACCCGCCTGCGGGAACAGCTCCTCGAGGAACCGGGCTGGGCGGGCCGGTTCGACCACGTCCTCGGCTTCGTGCGCCAGCGTGCCCAGGACGCTGGGCGCACCGCCCAGGTGCGCCCCGAGCTCACCGAGGCGTGGCGCTGGCTCGCCGACAGCCGCGGTACCGGCAGCATCACCGCACTGGCCGAGCACGTGGCGCTCAGCCCCCGTCAGCTGCGCACCCTCTTCGACCGGGAGGTGGGCCTCGGCCCCAAGGCGGTGGCCCGGCTGATGCGGTTCCAGCACGCCTCGGGCCAGATCGCCGCCGGGGTGCGCACCGGTCGGGAGCAGCCGTTGGCGCAGGTCGCGCACCGGTGCGGCTACTACGACCAGCCGCACCTGGACCGGGAGTTCCGCGAGCTCGCCGGCATCGCGCCGACCGGCTGGATCGCCGAGGAGCGCCGGAACATCCAAGCCGGCGGGCACCGGAACGGGGAAGAGTGAGAGCCATGGACAAGAACATCCCAGCACCCACTGTCTGGCCCACCCTGCAGGCCCGGGACTGCCCGGCCCTGATCGACTTCCTCGTGGCGGCCTTCGGCTTCCTCACCACCGCCGTGTACCGCGACGGTGACCAGATCGCCCACGCCCAGCTCGACTGGCCCGAGGGCGGTGGCATCATGCTCGGCTCGTACCAGCCCGACGGCGAGTGGTCCCGGGAGCCGGGCACGTTCGGCGGCTACGTGGTCACCGACCGGGTGGACGAGGTCTACGCCCGCGCCCGCGCCGCGGGCGCGACCATCGTGCGCGAGCCGGCCGACCAGGACTACGGCAACTACGAGTTCGTCGCCGCCGACCCGGAGGGCAACCTCTGGTCCTTCGGCGCCTACCGTGGGGAACCGAGGACGTGAAGCCCTTGAACCTCACGCGACGTCAGGTCCTAGCGTCCCTGACGCAGGCCGCACCCGTGGTCGGTGAAGTCGACGGAGGGACGGCTGGTGACCCGGGAGGCCTTCTCCGCGCACCGGTGCCACACCGGCGCCGCTGGCGCAGCGGCAGGAGGCCGAGGCCGACCAGGTGGCCCGAGTACAGAACGCCTGGCCGGACCTTACCGCCCGGGTGAGCTCCGCCGTCGAGAACGGGGTGGACCCCACCAGCGAGGAAGGGCGCGGGCTCGGCCGCGAGTGGCAGGGCCTGCTCGCCCAGTTCCACCGGGGCGATGAGGGCATGCGCGAGTCGCTGTTCGCCATGCAGGCCGAGAACGCCGAGCAGATCCAGCGTGAGCACGGCGGCCCCAGCCCCCAGCAGCTGGACTTCATCCGCCGGGCCACCGCCTGAGTGCTCCGCCGCGGGAGGGAGGACCGATCTCCCTCCCGCGGCGGATCTGTGCCTGGGGCCGGCGGGCATAGCCTGCAGACATGAGCCACGACCGGAAGCCCCCGACCCGCGAACTGTTCTCGATCCCGTGGATCGTCGTCGGGATGGCGATAGGTGTGGGCATCGGCGTCGCGCTGGATAACATCGCGACCGGTATCGGCATCGGGGTCGCGATGGGGATCTCGCTCGGGCTGGCCTTCACCGGCAAGGACGGCGGGTTCAGCTGCCACCGCCGGCGGTCGCGCTGATCCCGGCTCGCGGCTCCAGGTCCCAGCTCGCGGCTCCCGCTGACGCCGGCGTCGCTCTCTCCCGCCGGGCCGCCAGCTACTCGCAGCCCACCCCGTCCCCGTCGCCGTCGAACCGGGGGCTCCAGCCCGGGTCGCCCACCCGGATCGGGTCGGCCCCGGCCGCTCGCACCTCGGCGCAGTTCGCGTAGGACGGCTCACCGGGGGCGTCGCCACCGCTGCC
Organism: uncultured Ruaniaceae bacterium; assembly: GCA_964564445.1. Taxonomy (GTDB): domain Bacteria; phylum Actinomycetota; class Actinomycetes; order Actinomycetales; family Beutenbergiaceae; genus Ruania. The sequence goes on from CAZMDO010000215.1 coordinate 2,492, forward strand.
CGGCGGCGGGTCGACCGGCTCGGGCGGGTCGACCGGTTCTGTCGGTGGTGGCGTGGGCACGTGCGCGGCCGGAGGCTGGGCGGGCTCGTCCGCCTCGGGCAGCACCTGGCCCGGGCAGGCGGCGAGGATGCGGGCCATCGCGTCGTGCTCGGCCTGGGTCACCCACAGCCCGTAGGCGTGCTTGACCGCGATCTGCCGGGCCACGTAGGCGCACCGGTAGGACCGGTTCGGCGGCAGCCAGGTGGCGGCGTCCCCGTCGCCCTTCTGCGCGTTCAGCGGCCCGGAGACGGCCAGCAGGTTCAGCGGGTCGTTGCCGAACGCCTGCAGCGTGGTCGCGTCCCAGCCCTGCGCCCCCTTCTGCCAGGCGTCGGAGAGGGCCACCACGTGATCGATCTGCACCTCGCTGGAGGTGCCGGTGCCGCGCACGAAGGCGATCCACTCGCCGCTGTAGGGGTCGGCCAGCATCCCGGTGAGCACCACGCAGCCGCCCGTGCCCGCCCGGTGCGTGCGCGCCTGCAGGTCCCGGTTCAGCACGTCGTTGCGGGTGTCGCAGCCGTTGCGGTCGATGTCCACCGCACGGTAGGCGAACGCGTCCCGGTCGTAGCCGGTCTTGGCGGCTCGCCCCTTGATCTGCAGCAGCGCGAGCGTCTCGACGGCGGAGCGTGCGGTGCTCGGGTCGGCCTCGGTCGGCGTAGCGCTCGGGCTGGGTGGGGATGGTTGCGGGGCGGCGCTCGGTGGCGGGATGGGGGTCGGGGCGTCCGCCGACGGCGTCGTGCGCACCTGCTCGGCCGGGTCCGGGGTGGCGGTGCGGGGTGCCTCGGCCGTGGCCGTGGCTGCCGGGGTGGTGGTCGGGGCGGCCTGGTCCGCAGGTGGCTGGCCGTCCAGCACCGACCCGCCGACCAGCAGCGCCACCAGACCGGTGGCGAGCATCCCCACACCGCGACGGCGCTGTCGGCGCCAGAACAGCAACCCGATGCCGAGCAGGATGGTGGCCAGCGCGAGGGCGACCAGCACCCCGCCCTGGTCGAACCCGGCGAGCAGCACCACCAGGAGCCCGGCGGCGATCCACGGGCCCCAGCGGCGCCGCCCGGGCCTGCGATTGTCCACGAGTACAAGTATGCCGTGGGCGGGGTCGCGGCGGGTGCATCACCACTCGCGCCGGCGGCTGCATCAGGCGGCTCGCCGCCGCCCCGGAGCACGGCTACCCCGGCAGGAATGCGCGCGGGTTCCGCTCCCCGAGAGCGACGGCCACAGCCGCCTGCACGTGCAGCTGCGTGGTCGGGAACACTGGCACGGGGGAGTCCGCGGCGCTGATCAGCAGCTCGATCTCCGTGCAGCCGAGGATCACACCCTCGGCCCCTGCGGCCACCAGGCGACCGATCACCTCGCGGTAGACCTGCCGGGAGGTCTCGAGGAGCTCACCGCGGACCAGCTCGGCGAAGATGATCCGCTGCACCTCGGCGCGGTCGGGCGCCTCGGGCACGAGCACGTCCAGCCCGTGCGCGGCGAGCCGGTCGGAGTAGAAGGTCTGCTCCATGGTGTAGGCCGTGCCGAGCAGCCCGACGCGGTGCAGACCCGCGCGGCGGACCGCGGTAGCCGTGGTGTCGGCCAGGTGCAGCAGCGGGATGTCCACAGCGGACTGCACCTGGTCGGCGACCTTGTGCATGGTGTTCGCGCAGATCAGCAGCAGCTCGGCGCCGGCCGCCTGCAGACCCGCCGCCGCGGAGGCGAGGATGGCGCCGGCCTCCGGCCACCGGTCGGCGCGCTGCAGCTCCTCGATCTCGGCGAAGTCCACCGAGGCGAGCAGCAGGCGCGCCGAGTGCAGCCCGCCCAGCCGCTCGCCGACCAGCTCGTTGGCCAGCCGGTAGTACTTCGCCGTGGACTGCCAGCTCATCCCACCGAGCATCCCGATCACCTGCGGCCCACGCTGCTCCATGCGCCCATCCTGCCACCGGCACGGGTCGGTGAGCCGCCCGCGGCGACCGGTGCCGGGGGCCGCGGGCCGTGTGGCTGTGCCGCTCAGCGGGGCACAGGCTGCCAGTCGAAGCCCCGCTGGAGCGTGCGGTGCCACCGGTTCGCCGGCAGCCGTGGATCCAGCAGGGCAAGGCCGGCGCAGTACTTGCTCAGCGCCAGCGGCCGGTGCCCGAGCCGCCACAGGATCGCGTCCACCCGCCCGGCCACGCCCACCGTCTTGGACTCCACCAGCACCAGCCCCGCGGGGCCACGCCGCCGTCGGGTGTCGTCGCTGAACGCCAGGTC
>CAZMDO010000216.1:0-2223 GCA_964564445.1 uncultured Ruaniaceae bacterium
AGCCTGCGGCGGTGCCCGCGGCGGCCCCGCGCCGCCTGGACGCGTCGATGACGCTCCTGAACGAGGTGATCGAGCGCCCGCTCGATCCCGGCTACGCCGCGGCCGCCGCGGCGCGCCGGGAGGGGCGGGCCCGCACCCGGTCGGTGCCCGGGCGCGCGCTGAACTTCGTGCTCGCCGTGGTGCTCGGGCTGTCCGGGGTGTGGGCCGCCCGCGAGCTGCGGGTGCCCACCGGCGGGGTGCCCAGCGCCTCCAGCGTGCTCGCCGAGGAGCTGCGGCAGCGCTCGGCGGTGGGGGAGGACCTGCTGGCGGAGAACGAGGAGCTGCGCTCCCAGCTGACCGACCGGCAGGCCCAGGTGCTCGGCCCGGCCGCCCAGGGCCTGCTGGCGGAGGCGGAGACGCTCTCGGTCTGGGCCGGGACCACCGCGGTGCACGGACCGGGCATCCAGGTGACCATGGCCGACTCCGAACGCGCCAGCCGGGGCGAGCCGGGCACCGCGGACGAACGCGTCAAGGACGTGGACCTGCAGGTGGTGGTGAACGGGCTGTGGGCCGCCGGCGCCGAGGCGATCGCGATCAACGGGCACCGGTTGACCGCCCGCACCGCGATCCGCACCGCCGGGGACGCGATCCTGGTCGACCTGCAGCCGCTGGTCTCCCCGTACGTGATCTCGGTGATCGGGGACCCGGACGACCTGCGCACGCAGTTCGCGCGCACCGCGGCGGCGGCCGCGTTGAACCTCCTCGCGCAGCAGTACGCCATCTCCTCCTCGATCACCACGTCCGAGGAGCTGCACCTGCCCGGCGGGCCGGGGACGTCGCTGCGTTATGTGACCGAATCGTCATGAACGGGATCCGGATCACAGCGCCCGGACGTGCGAGACTGTCCGCGATGCGCGAAGGGAGCCTGCGATGATCGCCGTGGCCGGCCTGCTCGTCGGGGTCGTGCTCGGTCTCGTCCTGCAGCCCTCCGTGCCGGTCGAGCTGCAGCCCTACCTGCCGATCGCGGTGGTCGCCGCCCTGGACGCCCTCTTCGGCGCGGTGCGGGCCCGTCTCGAAGGCGTCTTCGACGAGCGGGTGTTCGTCACCTCGTTCCTGTTCAACGTGGTGATCGCCGCGCTGCTGGTGTTCCTCGGCGACCAGCTCGGCGTCGGCTCACAGCTGAGCACGGCGGTCGTGGTGGTGCTGGGCATCCGCATCTTCTCCAACGCAGCCTCGATCCGCCGGCACGTCTTCAAGGCATGACGGACCGGCGTGCTGGCAAGGGGCGCTCGCTGCGGGCGCAGCTGCTGATCGGCCTGATGAGCGTGCTGCTCGGCCTCGGCATCGTCGCCCAGGTCCGCCAGACCGAGCAGGACGAGTTCGCCGCGCTGCGCCAGGACGACCTGGTCCGGCTGATGAGCGAGATCACCGAACGCAACCAGCAGCTCACCGAGGAGCGCACCCAGCTGCGTCGCGACCTGGCCGCGCTCTCCTCGGGCTCGGGGGACCGTCAGGTGGCCGAGGAGTACGCCAAGCTGCAGGCCATCCTGGCCGGGACGGTGCCGGTCGAGGGCCCCGGGGTGGTGGTCACCGTGGTGCCGGGCGAGACACCGGTGGACGCCCAGCGGATGGTGCACATGCTCGAGGAGATGCGCAACGCCGGGGCCGAGGCGATCTCGGTGTCCGGGCAGCGGCTGACCGCCTCCTCGGCGTTCGTGGACACCGTGGACGGGCTGCAGGTGAACGGGGCGAGCATCTCGGCCCCGTACGAGTGGCGGGTGATCGGCAGCCCGGAGACGCTCGCCGTCGCGCTGGACATCCCCGGCGGGGCGATGGCCAGCATGCGCAACATCGGCGCCAGCGTGGACCTGGTGGAGCGTGACCTGGTGCAGATCACGGCGGTGCGGGACGTGCACCAGCCGGAGCACGCCGAGGTCACCGAACCGGACGGCTGACCGGCGACTCCTCCGTCCGCAGCCACCGCACCAGTCAGCGGTCGCTGAGTCCTGGTGCACCGGCTGCGGTGCTCGGTACCGCGGCAACAGGTCGGCCCGCGATCCACACCCGCTGGACGCGGCGGGTCGCTGTGATGTCCCGGGTGGGATCCCCATCCACCAGCACGAGGTCCGCCCGCTGCCCGACCTGCACGCGCCCCCGGTCGCCCAGACCGAAGACGTCGCTGGGGACGCTTGTCGTGGCGGCCAGGGCCTGCACAGGGCTCAGACCGGCGTCGACGAGCAGGGC
>CAZMDO010000216.1:2323-4749 GCA_964564445.1 uncultured Ruaniaceae bacterium
GGAAAGTGCTCGATCAGGGTCTTCATCATCACCATCGTCGGGCAGACGGCGATCCGGCCGCGAGCGTGGTCAGCGGCCTGATCCGGTCTCAGCGCGGTGGCCAACGGCATGTGCGTGATGACGTCGGCACCAGCGCGAGCGGCGACCGCGAAGCTCTTCGTGGAGGTGGCGTGCACGATCACCAGCAGACCGGCCCGGTGCGCGGCGGCGGTCAGCGCGGTGACGGTCTCCGGTGCCAGGGGACGGGGCTGCAGCGGCAGGACCCGTTCGTCCAGGACGATCTTGACATAGTCCACCCCCTGCGCCCGCCGCTCGGCGACGAACCGTTCCGCATCCTGGGGACCGGTCACGGCACTGGAGGCAGGGAAGCCCATCCTGCGCACCGCGGTGCCGCGAGGGGCGCAGGCAGGAAAGCCTGCACTGAGCAGTGTCGGCCGAACCGTCGGCGGATCGGCTCGCGCGCCGTTGCGGCGCATCGCCTCGACCGCGGGCCAGTCGGCCGCAGCCATGTCCAGGACCGTCGTCACGCCCCAGCGGGCGCACTGGGTCAGCTGCTGCTCGGACGCGATGTGCACGTGCGAGTCGATCAGCCCCGGGAGCAGTGCCCTGCCGCCAGCGTCGACGTCTTCGGCGCCGGGACGGGGGTGCGCGGCGATGACGCCGTCGGCGACGGCGACCGTCCGCGGCTCGCTCAGGCCGACGGTGGTCAGCACGCGCGCATCGTGGAGGGTGAGGTTGCCGGTCATGAACCGTCCTTCTCGTCGCGGTCACGCCCGGACCTGGACCGGCGGGTCTAGACCTCGTCCAGGCTAGCTGATGGCGCCCTGCCGGAGGCTTCGCCGTGGCACGGGCGGTCCTCCGCGGGGAGACCAGGGTTGCTGATCGGGCTGTGCTGGGCGCCCGCCGCCAACTAGAGTGGAACCGGTAGAGTCGACGATTCCACACCCATCCGGACCACCCGGCGGATGGTGACAGGCCGCGAGGCAGACAGGCACGGGGAGGCGCGCTATGACAGCTCCGGACAACGAGACGAACCCGACGGGTCCGGACTCTGCTGCCGGCAGCAGCCCGGCGGCGCACACGACCGCGGCCCTGGGCCGGATCGTGCCGGCCGACTACGAGGAGCTCCCCCCGGGCTCCATCGACGCCAGCGACCGCGCGGCCGTGGAGGCGCTGCCCCCGCACTCCGCGCTGCTCATCGTCCAGCACGGCCCGAATGCGGGCGCCCGGTTCCTGCTGGACGCCCCGCGGGTGACCGCCGGCCGGGACCCGTCGGCGGACATCTTCCTCGACGACGTGACCGTCTCGCGCAAGCACGCCGAGTTCACCGGCGAGGCCGGCCAGTTCACCGTGCGGGACGTGGGCAGCCTGAACGGCACCTACGTGAACCGGTCCCGGATCGACGAGGCCACCCTGCAGGCGGGCGACGAGGTGCAGATCGGCAAGTACCGGCTCACCTTCCACCCCAGTCCACGGCGGGGTGAGGACGCAGCGGGCTCGGCCCCCTCCGGCGCGCAGTGAGCCCGAGCGGAGCGGCTGCACCCGGCGGGGACGCCGCCGAGGAGGAGGGTGCCGGCGGTGGCTGGCCGTTCGGGGTGTCCCGCACCCCGACGATGACGATCGGTTCGGCGCTGAGCATCCTGCAGCGGGAGTTCCCGGCGGTGCGGGTCTCCAAGATCCGGTTCCTGGAGGACCAGGGGCTGGTCAGCCCGCACCGGACCCCGTCGGGTTACCGCACCTACTCCCAGGCGGACGTGGAGCGGCTGCGGTTCTGCCTCGCCGCCCAACGGGACTCGTTCCTGCCCTGGAAGGTGGTCCGGGAGCGGCTCGCCGAGCTCGACCAGGGCGGCGTGGACGTGCCGGCGCCCGGTGCCCGGGTGGTCACCGAGGACGGTGACCTGGTCAGTGAGGCGGCGCCGTCGCGGATGACCGCGGCACAGGTCGCCGAACGGTCCGGCTGCGACCCGGCTACCGTGGACGCGCTCACCCGGGGCGGGCTGCTGAGCACCGACGCCGGCGGCAAGTACCCGCCGGTGGCCGTCCAGATCGCCACTCTCGCCACGCAGCTCGCCGAGCACGGCATCGACCAGCGGCACCTGCGCGCGGTGCGCAACGCCGCCGACCGGCAGGTGGACCTGATCGAGCAGATCGTCGCCCCGGTCCGCTCCCAGCGCAGCGGACCGTCGGCCAGCGGGGCACGGGCACGCTCGCACGCGCTGGCCAGCGAGCTGGCGAAGACCTTCACCGCACTGCACACAGCCCTGCTGCAGGCCGCTGTCGACCGGATGGAATGAGATCAGGCGTCGCGTTCGCGCCCGCGGCGGCGTAGCGTGGAGGCGTGCGACGGATGGGTGTCCTGGGAGTGCGGGTTCGGTTGAACGCGCCCGAGCACGAGGTGCTCGTGGTGCTGACCGAGTCCGACGGCG
>CAZMDO010000217.1:0-4696 GCA_964564445.1 uncultured Ruaniaceae bacterium
ACAGGTCCCCGGAGAGGAACGCCATCGACACCCCGGCGGCCAGCACCAGGTAGGTCGGGTGGTAGATCGCCACCGGCGCGCTGTCGTGGCCGTCGGCCAGGCCCTGCGCCAGGGAGTAGGCGAGCACACCGAGCAGCACCAGCGCGGAGACCACCAGCATCAGCGCGGAGAGCCGGTCGGCGACCAGGGCGATGCCCACCGGTGCCGCCCAGTCGCCCACGTCCACCACCTGCGGGCCGCCGGTGTGGGTGAGGAAGATCAGCGCCACGGCCACGGCGAGCACGATGCCCAGCGCGCTCATCGAGATGATGCCCTGCGCACGCGAGCGCCGGGAGACGGCCAGCGCCAGGCCCGCGGCGACCAGCGGCACCACGACCGGGAGCGGGATCAGCCAGGTCATCGGTGCCCTCCCGTGATCGGTCCGCCGCCGGTGTCCTCCGGCGTGTGCGCCTGCGGCATCCCGTCCGCGCCGACCGGGAGCTCCTCGGTCTCGTCGCGGGCCTCCGCCGCCTCGGTCTGCAGGTCGGTGCCGACGTCGTCGGCCCGGCTGTCCGCCTCCCGCAGGGCGGCGCGGCGGGCGATGCGCCGGTCCTCCAGGTCGTCCTGCACCTCGTCGTGGCCGTGCAGCTGCCAGGACCGGTAGGCCATCGCGAGCACGAAGGCGGTCAGGCCCAGGTTGATCACGATCGCGGTGAGCACCATCGCCTGCGGCAGCGGGTCGCTCATCTCCCCCGGGTCGGTGGTGCCGATCAGCGGTGGCCCACCGGCCGCCCCGCCGGCGATCAGGAACAGCACGTTCACGCCGTTGCTGATCAGCGTGACGCCGACGATCACCCGGGACAGGGACCGCTCCAGCAGCAGGTACACCCCCGTGCCGACCAGCACGCCGACCACGCCCACCAGGGCCAGCGAGGGGCTCATCTCGATGCTCACTCGCGGCCTCCCAGCTGCACCAGCTCGGGTTCGGCGTCGTCCGCGGTGCTGCGCGGGGAGTCGTGCGCCACGTCCGGGGCGGCCTGACCGGCGGCCTCACCCTGCCGGTCCACCTCGGAGCCGAGGGAGCGCAGCACGTCCAGCATCAGCCCGACCACCACCAGGAACACACCGATGTCGAAGAACAGCGAGGTGACCAGGTGCACCTCGCCGAACACCCACAGGTGCAGGTCGAGCTTGACCGACTGCAGCACCACGCCGCCGAAGAACAGCGGCACCGCACCGGCACCGGCGGAGAGGAACAGGCCCGAGCCGAGCAGCGCACCGGGCAGGATGGGCATCGCCTCGCCGAGCTCGTAGCGGCCTCCGGCCAGGTAGCGCACGGTCAGCGCGATGCCCACCACCAGGCCGGCCACGAACCCGCCACCAGGGGCGTTGTGCCCGGAGAACAGCAGGAACATGGCGAACACCAGCATGGTGTGGAACACGATCCGGGTGGCGACCTCGAAGATCACCGACCGCCGGTAGGGCGGGAGCGCCACCCCGGCGGGCAGCCAGCGGCGGTTCCGGCGGGCGTCGGTGTTGTCCGCGGGGTTGCCGCGCAGGCCCGCGGCCGCGTCCTCCCCGGCCGGCACCGGCCACACCGACGGCGCGCCCGGTTTGATGTCCCGCACCCGGTCCACCCCCCGGGAGCGGGTGCGCAGGAACACCAGCGAGGCGACGCCGGTGGCCGCGACCAGCAGCACGGAGATCTCCCCCATCGTGTCCCAGGCGCGGATGTCCACCAGGGTGACGTTCACGATGTTCTTGCCGTAGCCGAACTCGGCGGCCTCCGCCGGGAAGAACTCGGCGATCGGGTCGGCCACCCGGGCGCCGGGCACCACGAGGGCGAGCAGCATGGCCATCACACCGACGGCGGCGCCGAGCAGCGCCCGCCACCACCGGCTGGCCTTCAGCGGCCGGTTCGAGAAGTACGGGGGCAGCCGGCGCAGCACCAGGATGAACACCACCAGGGAGATGGTCTCCACCAGCGCCTGGGTGAGCGCCAGGTCGGGGGCACCGTGCAGGGCGAACAGCACCACCACGCCGTAGCCGGTGACGCCGAGCAGCACCACCGCCTTGAGCCGGCGGCGGGCCCGGGCGGCGAGGAAGGCACCGATGGCGATCACCACGGCCACCGCCACCTGGGCGGGGGTGTCGAACCAGCGCACGTCGGCCACGCCCACGTCGCCGGTCAGGCCGGCGATGCTGATCGAGACGACGGTGGTGAGCAGGATGATTGCCAGGTACATCGGCAACGACCCACGCTGGGTGATGGAGGTGACCGCGATCGCCAGCCGGTCCAGCCGGCGCATCGTGGTGCGGTAGGTGTGGTCCGCGTCCGGCCCCAGGATGACGGCGTCCTGCGCCCGGAACACGCCGGCGCGCCCGGCATAGAGGGCCACCCCGACAAGCAGGATGCCGGCGGTCAGCAGCAGCGGCAGCCCGAACCCGCCCCACAGCGTCAGGTGGCCGGGCTCCCCGGTCGGGTAGGTGGCGGCGTGCCCGGACAGCAGGTGCTCCCCCAGACCCGGTACCAGCCCGGCGGCCAGCCCGGCCACGGCGAGCAGGATGCCGGGTACGAACAGCCCGGTGGCCTCCCGGTCCAGCGGCGTGTCCGCCACCCCGGGCTTGCGGGCGAAGGCACCCCAGCAGAAGCGCAGCCCGTAGGCCACGGTGAGCACGGACCCGACCGCGACCACGGCGAGGACGATGCTCTGGTGCGTGCCGCCGTCGTGGCTGAGCGCCTCCAGCACCGCCTCCTTGCCCACGTACCCGGCGAACGGCGGTAGCCCGATCATGGAGAACGTGGCGAGGAAGCCGGCCACGCTGGCAGCCGGGAGCCGGCGACCGAGGCCGGAGAGCTCGCGCAGGTCGCGGGTGCCGGCGGCGGCGTCGATCACCCCGACGGTGAGGAACAGTGCGGCCTTGAACATGGCGTGCCCGCCGAGCAGCGCCAGGCCGGCCAGGGCCACGGCGCGGTCGGCCTGGCCGACGAGCAGGATGAGGAAGCCGAGCTGGCTGACCGTACCGAACGCGAGCAGCAGCTTCAGGTCGTGCTGCTTCAGCGACCGGTAGCCACCGATGATCATCGTGGCACCACCGGCCACCAGGATCACCCAGCGCCAAGCGGGCAGCTCGGCGAAGCCGGGAGCCATCCGGGCGACCAGGTAGACGCCCGCCTTCACCATGGCGGCGGCGTGCAGGTAGGCGCTCACCGGCGTCGGTGCCGCCATCGCCGAGGGCAGCCAGAAGTGGAACGGGATCTGCGCGGACTTCGTCAGCGCTCCGACGAGCACGAGCACCACGGCGGTGGTCACGCCCCACCCGGTCGGTGGGTCGGCGACCAGCTCGGACAGCGAGTACGACCCGCCCGGCACCTCGCCGAGGATGATGAACCCACCGAGCATGGCCAGGCCGCCGAGGGTGGTGACGATGATCGCCTGCATCGCCGACCGGCGGGACCCCTTGCGGTCGAAGTAGTGCCCGATGAGCAGGTAGGAGAAGATCGTGGTCAGCTCCCAGAACACGTACAGCACGAGTGTGTCGTCGGTGCTGACCAGCCCGAGCATCGCCCCGGCGAAGGCCACGAACACGCCGGCGAACCGGCCGAGGAACTTCGCCCCGGAGGAGAAGTACCACGCACAGTAGGCGAGCACCAGGGCACCCACGGCGCCGACCACGAGCACCATGAACCAGGCCAGCGTGTCCATCCGGAAGGTCAGGTTCATCCCGATGGAGGCGACCCACTGCACCTCGACCTGCGGCCCCTGCCCGGCCAGCACGCTGGACGTCTGGGTGAGTGCCCACACGGCGGCCGAGCCGGGCACCAGCGCCAGCGGCAGGAACATCTTCCGCCCGTACCGGGCCACCAGGAACGGCGCAGCCAGAGCCGCAACGATGTGCACGGCGAGTAGCTGCAGCACGTCCGCTCCTGCTCAGTGGGCGTGGTCAGTGGTCAGTGTTCAGGTGGTGCAAGTGGTGTTTGGCTGGGGGGTCGGGAACGAGGGCAGAGTGGCTCGCCACACCGCATCTGAGCGGACAACAAACCGTGATCCGATAGTAACAACGGCCCCGGGGTGCACCGGCCCGATGCCCACGGCGTGGACCGCCCACACCCCCCAACGGCGTGAACCGCCCGCCCCGCACGGCGCGGACGCCCGCACCCCCACGGCGTGAGCACCTCCGGGCGTCTCCCGCCCTACAGCCACCCGTTCTCCTGCGCCAGCCGGGCCGCCTCGGCGCGGGTGCGGGCACCGGTCTTGCCGATCGCCGCGGACAGGTGGTTGCGCACGGTGCCCTCGGACAGGTGCAGCACACCGGCCAGGTCGGCCACCGTGCCACCGGTGGCGGCCTCCCGGAGCACGTCGGTCTCCCGGGCGGTCAGCGGGGACTCCCCGGCCACCAGCCCCTCGGCGGCCAGCACCGGGTCCACCACCCGCAGGCCGGCGTGCACCCGGCGGACCGCGTCGGCCAGCCGCCGGGCGGGAGTGTCCTTGACCACGAACCCGTCCGCCCCCGCGCGCAGCGCCCGGCGCAGGTAGCCGGGCCGGCCGAAGGTGGTGACGATCAGCACCCGTACCCCGGGGTGGTCGGCCTTGATCGCCGCGGTCAGGGTGATGCCGTCCATCCCGGGCATCTCCACGTCCACCAGCGCCACGTCCACAGCGGTGCCGGCGAGCAGCTCGAGCACCTCGGCCCCGCTGCCGGCCTCGGCGACCAC
>CAZMDO010000218.1:0-1157 GCA_964564445.1 uncultured Ruaniaceae bacterium
GGCATGCCGAAGAACTGCATGAAGGTGTAGCCGGCGAGGGCGAAGCCCACCAGGGTGATGATCGTGCCGGTGACCTGGCGCGTCATGATGGCGCGGAACTTCGTGAGCAGGCCCGTCACCGCCATCAGGAACGTCAGGCCCGCGCCGATGATCAAGCCGGTGCTGGCCGCGGCGAGCGTGCCCGCCTTCGCATAGGCGATCGCCAGCGGTGAGAATGCTGAGGACGGTCCTTCGAATATCGGCAGGCGCACCAGCTTGAGGGTCTGCACGAAGGTTGCCACGCCGGCGGCGATGAAGGTGGCCGAGAGCAGGTTCGTGGCAAGAGCGGTGGTCAGACCGGCCACGCTGGCGATGAAGATGGCGTCGAGCCAGGCGTTGGAGACGAGCACCTGCTGGGCGCCGAGACCGAGGCTGCGCACGACCGGCAGGTTCTCCTCGATCGCCACGTCGCCGTTGATCGGGGCATCTGTGCCCGCGGCTACCTGGTCGGGGGGTTCTTGCGATGACATGTCCTCTCCTTGAGCAGGGCGATCGTCGTCGACCGCCGTGGAGCTGAAGTCGTTGGACTCGTCCGACGGTGAGGCCGGACCGGGTGCGGTCTGCTCAGCGAGCGAGCGGACGTGAGGAGATCAGAGGGGTTGGATCTCGGCAGACTTGCGGCGATGGCGGCGCAGGAGGTCATCCAGCGCTGCGATCGTGGGCTCTCCGTCTTCGACGACGAAGCTTCCGTTGACCACGGTGTGCAGGGCCTGGGAGGGGCCACAGCGCAGCCAGGCTTCGACCGGGTCGCTGAGCGCCCCGGCCAGGGCAACCGGGTGGGTGTCCCACACCACGAGGTCCGCGCAGGCACCCACACGCAGGTGCCCGATCTCATCGGCCCAGCCGAGGCACTCCGCGCCGCCGCGGGTGGCGATGTCAAGCGCGTCACGGGCCGTCATCGCTGCCGGTCCTCCGCGGTAGCGGCCGAGCAACAGCGCGCCGCGAGCCTCCATCCAGACCGATGCGTGGTCGGTGGAGGCGGAGCCGTCGGTCCCGATACCGACGTTCATCCCGATCGATCGAAGGTGCTGAACCGCGGCGGTGCCACCCCCGATGAGCATGTTGCTGCTGGGGCAGTGCGCCACGCCCACGCCAGCGTCGGCGAGCCGCTGCTGCTC
>CAZMDO010000218.1:1257-4663 GCA_964564445.1 uncultured Ruaniaceae bacterium
TCGATCAGCCGCTCGCTGTCGGCCAGGATCGTCTCCGGGTCCTGGACCACCTCCACGGGCGGGAGGCCGCCGTCCTCCACCGACCGGGTCATCGACCCACGGGTGGGCATGAACCGCAACCCGACCTCCTGGCCGGCACGCACCTGTGCGTCGATGAGCCGCGGGCGCGGATGGACGTACATGTGGTCCATCGTGGTGGTGCATCCACCCATCGCGAGCTCGAGAAGGCCCACGGCGGTGGAGAGGTAGGACGCCTCCTCATCGATGGCAGCCCAGATCGGGTAGAGCGTCGTCAGCCAGTTGAAGAGCGAGCCGTTCACCGCGGGCGCATAGGAACGCGTGAGGTTCTGGTAGATGTGGTGGTGGGTGTTCACCAGCCCAGGTGTGATGAGGCGGTCCTGGGCATCTACCACCCGTGCGGCCTCTGGTTCACTGCCGCCTGGCCCGTAGTCCGCGACACGGGAGCCGGTGACGGCGATCCAGCCGTCGGCGATCTCCGTCTCGGAGTCGATGACGATGTAGCCGTTCTGGATCAACAGATCATGAGCCATGCGCGATTCACTTCCTGGGACATCAGCGGGTGGAGTTCCCTGTCCCAGGAGTGGCCCTGGATCGTCACCGCAGCTACGCGGACGGGATGCGCCGGAAAGCGCTGGTCAGGAACCCTAGCCAGGCAGTCGCTGTGATGTCAACCACATCTGGATGCCGAGGTCCGCAGGCCTCCCGCTGTTGGCCAGGTGCGACGTCAGGGCGAGGCGAGCTCCGCCGTCGTGCGCCCGGCCTGCCGGATCGCAGAGCGCGGCAGGCGCGACCGGATCGACCCTCCGCTCGCCGTTTCAGCCTGTTGACAGCCCTTTGTACGACGGTTAGTGTTCTTGCTTGTATACAGATACGGATACATGGTCGGTGCTGATCATCCTGCGAGACGACGAGCGCGACCGGTGAGGAGTCCTCGTGAGTCGAACCATGCCGGCCGAGAGCATCAGCGGCAGCGGCTTCCTGCGAGGGCAGGTCGCCCGCGAGCTGCAGGGGGCGGTGGGACCGGAGCACGTCAGCGTCGACGATGAGGAGCTGCAGGCTCAGGCCAGCGACTGGTCGTGGATGTCGAGGTACTTCACCTACCGGGACCTGCCCCACCCCAGCGCCGACTTCGTGGTGCGGCCGGGGACGACCGCCGAGGTCGAGGGCGTGGTTCGGATCGCATCGGACTACGGCATCCCGATCGTGCCCCGTGGTGGAGGTTCCGGCACCCAGAGCGGCACCTTCGCGCCCTACGGCGGCATCAGCATGGACCTGACCCGGATGACCGAGATCATCGAGATCGACGACGAGAGCCTCGTTGCCACCGTGCAGACCGGCATCGACGGCCCCACTCTCGAGGCATCGCTCAGCGACAAGGGCCTGACCCTGGCCCACTACCCCGGCTCCTACCACCTCGGCGCCACCGTGGGCGGCTTCATCGCCGCCCGAGGCTCGGGCGTGGTCTCCACCAAGTACGGCAAGGCCGAGGACCTGGTGCTCCAGCTCGAGGCCGTGGTGGCCCCGGGTCGGACGATCACCACCCTGCCGGTGCCCTCCCACGCCGCCGGCCCCGACCTGCTGCAGAGTCTCGTCGGCTCCGAGGGCACGCTCGGCGTCCTCACCCAGGCCTCCCTCCGGCTCGACCCGGTGCCGGAGAGCCGCGCCTTCCTCTCCTTCAGCTTCCCGGACATCTTCGCCGGGATCGAGGCCGGCCGGCTGATCATGACCAACCGGCTGCGCCCGGCGGTCATCCGGCTCTACGACGAGGCGGACAGCCGCAAGCTCAAGGACTGGGTGGGCACCTCCTTCACCGGCACCCTGATGGTGGTGATGTGCGACGGCAGCCCGGAGCTGGTGGACGTCGAGAGCCGGGCGATCACCAGCCTGGTGGAGAAGGCCGGCGGGTCCTCCCTCGGCCCGGACGTCGGGCAGACCTGGTGGGAGGGCAAGTACGAGCCCTACGCGAAGGGCAAGCTCCCCCAGCCGCCGCTACTCTACGGCACGGTCGACACCGTGGCCCGGTTCCGGGCCCTGCCCGCGATCTACCGCGAGCGCAAGCAGGTGATCGAGACCCAGTTCGCCGACCACGGTGCCCGCTACACCGCGCACCTGTCCCACTGGTACCCCTGGGGCGCGATGATCTACGACCGGTTCTACGTGGACTCCCCGCCGGAAGACCCGGCCGAGGCGATGGCCCTGCACGACCGGTTGTGGGACGCCAGCATCGCCGTGGCACTCAAGCACGGCGGGGTGATCAACGACCACCACGGCGTGGGCCTCAAGCTCGGGCGCTTCATGCGCCCGCAGTACGGAGACGGGTTCGAGCTGATGCGCTCGATGAAACGGGCCTGGGACCCCGACGGGATCATGAACCCCGGCAAGCTCGGGTTCGGGCCGCCCCGCTACAGCCGCTGGTGACCGCCACCGCGGAGAAGACGACGTGACCGACACAACTGAACACCGAGGAAGCGAACAGACGGGCACACCCCCTGTGCCCCCTCAAAGGAGAGTGTCATGCACCTGTCAATGCACAACTGGATGCGCAGCGAGCCGATCGAGACCACGATCGCCCGGCTGGCCAAGTACGGCTACAAGAGCATCGAAATCAGCGGTGAGCCCGAGCAGTACGACGCCAAGCACGTGCGCGGCCTGCTAGACCACTACGGCCTGGACTGTTGGGGCGCCGTCACCCTGATGGTGGACAAGCGGAACATGCAGAGCGCCGACGAGGCGATGCGCGACTCGAGCGTGCAGTACGTGAAGGACTGCATCCAGCTCGTCCATGACCTGGACGGCCAGATCCTCACCCTCGTGCCCGGTACGGTCGGCAAGATCGTGCCCGACTCCACGCCCGAGAACGAGTGGCAGTGGCTCGTCGACGGCGTGTCCGAGATCTACGCGGTCGCCGAGGAGAAGGGTGTGCGGGTGGGGATCGAGCCCCTCAACCGATTCGAGTCCTACCTGATCACCCGCGCCGAGCAGGCCCTGGCACTCTGCGACGCCGTGGGCCCCAACCTCGGTGTGGTGCTCGACGCGTTCCACATCAACATCGAGGAGGCCGACCTGTACGAGAGCATCCGCCTTGTCGGCGACAAGCTGGTCGACTTCCACGTGGCCGAAAACAACCGGATGCCCGCCGGCTACGGTGACTACGACTGGAACAAGGTGGTCGCCACGCTGCGCGAGATCGGCTACGACGGGGCCCTGACGGCCGAGTTCGTCGCCCCCGTGGACCGCACGCCCGCGAACAAGTACCCGAACGCGTTGGAGACCAACTTCGACAACCTCGACATCGATCCCGAGCAGCTGAAGTTCATCATCGACCACGGTTCGTCCATCCTCACCGAGGAGTTCTACGACTGGCTGGTGAAGGTGAACGCGGAGA
>CAZMDO010000219.1:0-4654 GCA_964564445.1 uncultured Ruaniaceae bacterium
CCGGCCAGCCGCAGCGGCACCACGATGTCGGAGAAGAAGATCGCCGCGTCCACCCCGTGCCGGTGTACCGGCTGCAGGGTGATCTCGGTGACCAGGTCGGGGTCCAGGCAGGCATCGAGCATCCGGGTGCCGGTGCGCAGCGCCCGGTACTCCGGCAGGGAGCGGCCGGCCTGGCGCATGTACCAGACCGGCAGGCGGTCGCCGCGCTCACCACGGTAGGCGCGGACCAGAGGGGCGTCGGCGGTCGCACCGGACAGGGGGTGCTCATCGAGTAGGGCCACCCTGGAGATTGTGTCATCGGCGGGATGCTGCGGATCTGACGCCGTGTCTGCTCCCCGGCGGAGCCTGCGCCCTGTTCCTGTTCGCCCGGCCCGAATACGCTGACCGGATGGCCGATGCCGCGCACCTCGTGCTGGTCCCCGGGGCCGGGAGCGACCCGGCGTACTGGCAGCCGCTGCAGACCGAGCTGAGCGCACGCGGCCAGGTGAGCACCGCCGTCGACCTGCCGTGCCAGGAACCCGACCTGCTGCTGGGCGACTATGCCGAGGTGGTGGCCGGGGTGGTCCGCGCGCTCGGCGGTGTGCCCGTCACCCTGGTGGCGCACTCCTTCGGGGCGTTCACCGCGCCGCTGGTCGCCGACCTGGCGGCGGTGCACCGGCTGGTGCTGGTGGCGCCGATGATCCCCGCACCGGGTGAGTCCGCCAGCCAGTGGTGGGCCGCCACCGGGCAACACGCCGCGCACGAGGACGCGGCCCGCGCCGCTGGGCTGACCCCGCCGCTGGGCCTGGAGGACCTGTTCTACAACGGCTGCTCGGCGGCGCAGCGCACCGCCGCGGCTGCTTGGGACCGGGAGCAGGCCGAGGCGCCGTTCACCCAGCCGTGGCCGCGGGCGGCGTGGCCGGAGCTGCCCACCGAGGTGGTGGCCTTCGCCGACGACCTGGTGCTGCCGCCGGCGCTGGTGACCCGGGTGGCCCGGGCCCGGCTCGGCCTACCGGTCCGCCTCGCACCGGGCGGGCACATGGGCATGGTGTCCCACCCGGCCGAGCTCGCGGACCTGCTGCTGGCCGCCGGCTGACCCTGCGACCACGGCCGTCCGGCATCCGGGAGGTGACAGACCGTCTGCTCCCCGTGCTCGTGGCCGACCTACGATGGTCGGCGTGCTGGTCTGCGTGAGCGTGAGTCATCGAACGGCGGACTTCGCGCTCCTGGAGCGCCTGTCCGCGACCGCGGCGACCGCCGAGGCCACCCATGGACTGACCAGCGTGCGCGGCGCCGTGGTGGTCTCCACCTGCAACCGGTACGAGAGCTACCTGGACGTCGACGACATCCCAATCATGGGCGAGCCGCCAGCGCTGACAGACCTGCTCGGCCGCTTGGCCGACCGTGCCGGAGTCACCCCGGACCGGTTGCGCGGCGCGGCCCGCACGATGACCGGCAGCCGGGTGGCCGCCCACCTGTTCGCGGTGGCCAGCGGCCTGGACTCGGTGGTGGTCGGTGAGGACGAGATCGCCGGCCAGGTGCGCCGCGCGCTCACCGAGGCCCGCGCGGCAGGCAGCACCACGCCGGCGCTGGAGCGGGTGTTCCAGATGGCCTCCACGACCTCCCGCGAGGTGAAGAACGTCACCGGCATCAACGCCTCCGGCCGGTCCATGGTGCGCCTGGCGCTGGACCTGGCCGAGTCCCGCCTGCCGGCCTGGGACCAGTCGAACGTGCTGCTCATCGGCACCGGCGCCTACGCCGGCACCACCTGGGCGGCGCTGCGCGAGCGCGGCGTCGGTGAGATCGGGGTCGCTTCTCCCTCCGGGCGGGAGCACGTGTTCGCCCAGCGCGACGGCGTCACACCGGTCGGTGCGTCCGCCCGGCCCGTAGCGCTCGCCCAGGCGGACCTGGTGATCACCTCCACCCGGGTGCCCACGCTGGACGTGCCCGACGTGCGCCGTGCCCGCCGCGGGCTCGACCGGCCGCTGCTGGTCATCGACCTCGGTCTGCCCGCCAACGTGGACAAGCAGGTCGGCACCCTGCCCGGGGTGGAGCTGCTCGACCTGGAGACGATCAGCCTGCACGCGCCGGTGGCCGAGCTGGACACCAGCGCCCAGGCGATGGACCTGGTGCAGCAGGCGGCAGCCAGCTTCGACCGGCGCAGCGCCGAGCAGGACGCCGGCCCGGCGATCACCGCCTACCGGGGCCGGGTGGACCAGGTGCTCGCCGAGGAGCTGGACCGCCTGGCCGCACGGGGCCGGCTGAACGAGGAGACCGAACGCGCACTGCGGCACTTCGCCGGGGTGCTGGTGCACGAACCGACCACCCGGGTGCGCCGGCTGGCCGCCGAGGGGCGGGTGGCCGAGGCGGAGCACGCCCTCCGGACCCTCTTCGGGCTCGAGCCGGCAGCACCGGCGGGCCACGAGGCCGGCGGCGAGGACGGGCAACCCTCTGGCAGGCTGTCCTCGTGAGCAGCTACCCCACCCTGGACTCCTTCGACTTCCCGGTCTCGCTCGCGGTGTCCAGCGATGTCGAGGTGCTCAGCCTGGACGGCGACGTGGAGGCGGTGCGGCCGTGGAAGTCGGTGACCAAACCCCTGGCCGCGCTGGCCACGCTGGTGGCCGTGCACCGTGGCCGGGTGGACCTGGACGAGCCGGCCGGACCGGAAGGGTCCACGGTCCGCCACCTGCTCGCGCACGCCTCCGGGCTGCCGTTCGAGGCCGGCGCCCCGGCCCAGGCCCCCGAGCGACGCCGGGTGTACTCCAACATCGGCTTCGAGACCCTCGCCGAGCACGTAGCCCAGCGGGTGGCCACGTCCTTCACGGACTGGACCAACGCCGTCGTGCTGGAGCCGCTGGAGCTGACCAGCACCACGATGACCGGCAGCCCCGCCCACTCCGCCTCCGGCTCCACCCTGGACGTGCTCGCCCTGGGCACCGAGCTGCTCACCCCCACGCTCATCTCCGCCGAGCTCGGTGAGCAGGCCCGGACCGTGCAGTTCCCTGGCCTGGCGGGGGTGCTGCCCGGGTTCGGCCGGCAGACCCACAACGACTGGGGGCTCGGGTATGAGATCCGCAGCGACAAGTCCCCGCACTGGACGCCGGGCGAGGCCGACCCGGCCACGTTCGGCCACTTCGGCCAGTCCGGCAGCTTCCTCTGGGTGGACCCGAACGCCCGCCTGGTGGCCGCGTTCCTGGGTGAGCAGCCGTTCCGCGAGGACGTGCACGGGCGGCTCTGGCCGCAGCTGAACAGCGAGATCCTCGCAGCCCACCGGCGGGCCTGAGATGGACGCCGGGCGGCGGACGGAGCCGGACGCGCTGCGCGTGCGCCGTTGCACGGTCGGTGACGTCGCCCGGATCGCTGCGGGCGAACCGGAGGGCAAGGACTACGCCCGGCGCACCTTCGCCCGGCAGTCCGTGGGCGAGTGCGCCTACCTGGTCGCGTGGATCGGGGACGAGCCGGTGGGCTCGGGTGAGCTGGAGTGGGCGCCGGTGCCGGAGCTGAAGAACCTGCAGGTGGCGCCGCCGCACCGGGGCCGGGGCATCGGGTCGGCGATCGTGGCCGCCGCCGAGGCCGAGGCGGCCGCGTTCACCCGGATCTGGATCGGGGTGAGCGAGGACAACCCGGACGCCCGGCGCCTGTACGAGCGGCTCGGTTACACCCCGACCGGACGCACGGAGACCTACTCCTACACCTACGTGGACTCCGGCGGGGTCCGGCGCTCGATCACCGAGACGGCCGAGTACCTGGAGAAGCGGCTCGAGGGCTGAGGCGCGGTGAGGTGGCAGCGGCCAGGTCGGCGAACGCCCGCAGCACCCGGTGCGCCGGCGTCACGTCCGCCCGTGCGGTGCGCGCGATGACCTCGGCCACCTCCTCGGCGGGGAAGTAGCCGGCGTGGGCGTAGACCTCGATCCGCAGCCGCACCGCCTCGGCGTCCATCTCCGGGTGGAACTGGGTGACGTAGGCGCCCGGGGCGAACCGGTACATCTGCACCGGGCACGCCGACGAGGTGGCCAGCACCACCGCCCCGCGGGGCAGCTCGGTGCAGGCCTCCTTGTGCCCCACGTAGGCCTGGAACTGCGCAGGCATGCCGGCCAGCAGCGGGTCGGCGAGGCCGTCCTCGGTGAGGTTGATCGTCACCGCGTCGGTGTCCTCCGCGAAGGCGCCGTCCACCACCCCGCCACCCCAACGGCCCACCACGCCGATGCCGTAGCACAGCCCGAGGAACGGGATGCCGGTCGCGACGACCTCGTCGAGCAGCTCGGCAAGGGTGGCCTCCACCTGGTGCTGGATGCTCGACTTGTCCGCCTCCGGGGTGGACACCGTGAACGGGCTGCCGCCGAGGATCACCCCGGCGTAGCGGGTCAGCGGTCCCGGATGCTCCCCCTGCTCCAGGCGCACGCGCACCAGCTCCTCGGCAGTCAGGCCGGTGCGGGCAAGCACGCTGGCGTACTCGGCATCGGCCGCCACCGGTTCGGCACGGGAGGCCAGGAAGCACAGCGGGCGGGTCACCGGGACAGTATGCCCTGCGAGAATGGCCGGTGATGACTCTCTCCCTGCCCGCGGACCCCACCGACGACGACGCCCTCGTCGAGGCCTTCACCGACTGGGCGGCAGAGCGCGGCCTGGAGCTGTACCCGCACCAGGAGGAGGCGCTGATCGAGATCGTCACCGG
>CAZMDO010000220.1:0-4615 GCA_964564445.1 uncultured Ruaniaceae bacterium
GCAGCTCGAGCTTGAGCTCGGGCAGCTCCTCGCTCTCCTCCCCGCGGGCCTTGGCGACCGCCTCGGAGACCATCCGCACGTACAGGTCGAAGCCCACCCCGGCGATGTGCCCGGACTGCTCCCCGCCGAGCAGGTTCCCCGCCCCGCGGATCTCCAGGTCCTTCATCGCCACCTGCATCCCGGCGCCCAGGTCGGTGTGCGCGGCGATCGTCTGCAGCCGCTCGTGCGCGGTCTCCGTCAGCGGCTTCTCCGGCGGGTAGAGGAAGTAGGCATACGCCCGCTCCCGGCCCCGGCCCACCCGGCCGCGCAGCTGGTGCAGCTGGGCCAGGCCGAAGGTGTCGGCGCGCTCCACGATCAGTGTGTTCGCGTTCGAGATGTCCAGGCCGGTCTCCACGATCGTGGTGCAGACCAGCACGTCGAACCGCTTCTCCCAGAAGTCCACGATCACCCGCTCCAGCTGGTGCTCGTTCATCTTCCCGTGCGCCACCGCGATCCGGGCGTCCGGCACCAGCTCGGCGAGCTTGGCCGCGGTCCGGTCGATCGACTCCACCCGGTTGTGCACGTAGAACACCTGCCCCTCGCGGAGCAGCTCGCGGCGGATCGCGGCGGCGATCTGCTTCTGCTGGTGCGGGCCCACGAAGGTGAGCACCGGGTGGCGCTCCTCCGGCGGGGTGGCCAGCGTGGACATCTCCCGGATGCCGGTGACCGCCATCTCCAGGGTGCGCGGGATCGGGGTGGCGGACATCGCCAGCACGTCCACGTTGGTGCGCAGCTGCTTGAGCGTCTCCTTGTGCTCCACGCCGAAGCGCTGCTCCTCGTCGATGATCACCAGGCCGAGGTCCTTGAACCGCACGTCCCCGGTGATCAGCCGGTGCGTGCCGATCACCACGTCCACCGCGCCGCTGCGCACCCCCTCGCGCACCTCGGCGGCCTCGGCGTTGCTCTGGAACCGGGAGAGCGCCTTGACCACCACGGGGAAGCCGGAGTACCGCTCGGAGAAGGTGTCCAGGTGCTGGGCCACGAGCAGGGTGGTGGGCACCAGCACGGCCACCTGCTTGCCGTCCTGCACTGCCTTGAACGCGGCCCGCACGGCGATCTCGGTCTTGCCGTAGCCCACGTCCCCGGAGATGAGGCGGTCCATCGGCATCGACTTCTCCATGTCCGCCTTCACCTCCTCGATCGAGGAGAGCTGGTCCGGGGTCTCCACATAGGCGAAGGCGTCCTCCAGCTCCCGCTGCCACGGGGTGTCGGGCGCGAACTGGTGCCCCTTGGTGGCGGCCCGGGCGGCGTACAACCGGATGAGCTCGTTGGCGATCTCCTTGATCGCCTTGCGGGCTCGGTTCTTCGTCTTGGCCCAGTCCGACCCGCCGAGCTTGTTCACGCTCGGCGCCTCCCCACCGGTGTACTTGGTCACCTGGTCCAGGGAGTCGGTGGGCACGTACAACCGGTCGCCGGGCTGGCCGCGCTTGGACGGCGCGTACTCGATCACCAGGTACTCGCGGGTGGCGGCGGTCTTGCCGGCCCCCACGGTGCGCTGCAGCAGCTCCACGAACTGGCCCACGCCGTGCTGCTCGTGCACCACGTAGTCCCCCGGGCGCAGCGCCAGCGGGTCCACCACGTTGCGCCGCCGCGCCGGCAGGGTGCGCATGTCCTTGGTGGACGGGCCCGCCCGGCCGGTCAGGTCCGCCTCGGTGAACACCGCCAGCCGCAGCGGCTCGGAGACGAACCCGCGGCCCACGCTGGCGGTGGTGACCAGCACCATCCCGGCCACCGGCAGGTCGGGGTCCTCCCCCGTCCGCGCGTCCGCGCCCGCCGGCTCCACCGCGGCCACCAGCCGCGCGGGCACGTCGGCGTCCAGGAGCTGTTCCACCATCCGCCGGGCCGGCCCCGGTCCCTCGGTGACCAGCACCAACCGCCACCCGTGGCGGGTGAGGTCACGCAGATCGGTGACCGCCCGCTCGGTCTCGCCCCGGTAACCCTCCACGTCCCGGGAGGCGATCTGCACGAGGTGAGCTCCGCCGTCGCCGGCATCACCAGGCTCAGCCAGCCCAGCCAGCTCGGCCAGCTCGGCATCGGCGGCGAACGCGGACACCTCCCACCAGCCCAGCCCGCGGCGCCGGGCGATGTCCCGGGTGTCCTCGAGGGTGGCGAAGGAGGCCCGGGACAGGTCGATCGGGGTGTTCGCGCCGGCCGCGGCCGAGGTCCACGCGGCGGCGAGGAACTCCTCGGTGGTGGCCACCAGGTCGTGCGCGCGGCGGCGGATGCGCTCGGGGTCGTCGATGAGCAGCAGCGCGTCCGGCGGCACCAGGTCGAGCACCGGCACCATGTCCTCCACCAGCACCGGGGCGAGGGACTCCATCCCGTCCACGGCGATGCCCTCGCTGAGCTTCTCCAGCATCTCGGTGGCGCCGGGCAGCGTGGCCATCAGCTCCCGCGCCCGGGCGCGCACCTGCTCGGTGAGCAGGATCTCCCGGGTGGGCGGGGCCCACATACCCTCCTCGCTGATCTCCAACGAGCGCTGGTCGGCGGCGGAGAACCAGCGGATCTCCTCCACCTCGTCGCCCCAGAACTCGATCCGCTGCGGGTGCTTCTCCGTGGGCGCGAACACGTCCAGCAGACCGCCGCGCACCGCGAACTCCCCGCGCCGCTCCACCATGTCCACCCGGGTGTAGGCGGCATCGACCAGGCGGGCGACCACGTCCTCCATCGGCACGGTGTCCCCGGCGCGCAGCGCCACCGGTTCCAGGTCGCCCAGCCCGGCCACCACCGGCTGCAGCAGCGCCCGCACCGGCAGGATGAGCACGCGCACCGGGGCGCTGGACCCGGCCGGGCCGGCGTCGGCCGCATCGGGGTGCGCGAGCCGGCGCAGCACCGCGATCCGGTGGGCCACGGTGTCGCTGCGCGGGGAGAGCCGCTCGTGCGGGAGGGTCTCCCAGGAGGGGAGCACGGCGATGCCCTCGGCGGGCAGGTAGGCGGCCAGCGCCTCGGCCAGCTCGTCGGCCTCGCGCCCGGTGGCGACCACCACCACGAGCGGGCGGTCCGCGCGGGTGGCGAGCTCGGCGAGCATCGGCGCACGCACGCCGACCGAGGCGGTGACGGCCAGGTGCCCGCGTGCCGGCACGCTCTCGACGAGCTCGGCCAGACCGGGGTCGGCGCGGAGCGCGGGCAGCACACCAGTGAGGTTCATCGGCGGGTCGGTCCCTTCAGGGCAGCACGAATGGCCCACCTCCGCCGGCAGAGGGGAGGTGGGATGAGGCGGTCCAGTCTACGCCCGACGGCGGAGCTCGCCGTGGCTGCCTCGGGTGTGCGGGGCGTAGGGGTCCTCCGGCCTCGGCCCTGCGGGCCGTGCCACGGTGGCAGAGGTCAACCGCGGGCAGCGTGCAGCCGGGTCTGGGTCTTCTCCAGCCCATCGGCGACCAGGTCCTCGATCGCCTCAGCCGCCTCCTCCAGGGTGACCGCCAGCCCGGGGCGCTCGGTGGCGGAGAAGTCCCGGAGCACGTAGTCGGCGGCGTCCATCCGGCCCGGGGGGCGCCCGATGCCCACCCGCAGCCGCAGGTAGTCCCGGCTGCCGAGAGCCTGGGAGATGGACTTCAGCCCGTTGTGCCCGCCCTCACCGCCGCCGCGCTTGAGCCGCAGCGTCTCGGCGGGCAGGTCGAGCTCGTCGTGCACCACGAGCAGCCGCTCGAGGGGCACCTGGTAGAACGTCACCAGCGCGGACACCGGGCCGCCGGAGAGGTTCATGTAGCTGCCCGGCTTGGCGAGCACCACCCGGGGTCCGGGTGCTCCGCCGGGGCCCACCCCGAGGCGGCCGTCCAGCACGGCGGCGCGCGCCTTGTGCGCGGTGAACGTGCCCGGCACCTCGCGGGCGAGCACGTCCAGCACCATCTGACCGACGTTGTGCCGGTTGCCGGCGTAGGTGGGGCCGGGGTTGCCCAGCCCCACCACCAGCCATGGCGCAGTGCTCATCGAGTGGAGTGCTCTCAGTCCTCGTCCGCCGGAGCGGCCTCGGTCTCGGCCTCGGCAGCCTCGGCGCCCTCAGCCTCCTCGGCCTCTTCGTCCTCCTCGACCTCGGCACGCGGCACGGAGATGATGATGACCTCGTACTCCGGGTCGGTCTCCAGCTCCACACCCTCGGGCAGCGGCACCTCGCCGGCGCGGACCACGGCACCCTCCTCCAGGCCCTCGATGGAGACCTCGAGGTGCTCGGGGATCTTGGTGACGTCGGTCAGGATGCTCAGCGTCTGCAGCTCGAGCATGTGGATCGTGCCCGGGGCGGACTCCCCCTCGATCACGACCGAGACGTCCACGACGACCTTCTCCCCGCGGCGGACCAGGATGAAGTCGATGTGGTCGATGGTGCGCCGGACCGGGTCGCGCTGCACGTCCTTGGCCAGGGCGAGCTCGTTCTGGCCGTCGAACTCGATGGTCAGCAGCGCGTTCGGGTTGTCCTTCAGGGCCAGGAAGGTCTCGTGCCCGGGCAGGCTCAGGTGCACCGGGTCGTTGCCGTGCCCGTAGAGCACGGCGGGGATCTTGCCGTCGCGGCGGGTGCGGCGCGCAGCGCCCTTGCCGAACTCGGTGCGGCGGGAGGCCGCGAGGACGGTGTCAGCCATGGTGT
>CAZMDO010000221.1:0-4597 GCA_964564445.1 uncultured Ruaniaceae bacterium
GTGCCTGCGGGGACCGAGGCACTTTTGTGACACTGAGGCACTGCAATCGGACCTCGGTGGCACAGAAGTACCTCCATCGGTGGGGGAGGTGCTCCCGCGCGCGCCGCGCCCGGTGTCCGCGCCGCTAGTCCCCTTCGATGGCGCGCAGCGTGGCGGTGTCCAGCCCGAGGATCGCCTCCTCGTCCGGCCGGTGCTGCAGCACGTTCTCGATGTAGGAGTCCACGGCTGCGGGCATCGGGATGTCGTGCCCGGCGTTCTGCGCCATGAACCACCGGTGCTCGAGCAGCTCGTGGAAGAACTCGGCGGGCTCCAGCTTGCCGCGCAGGTGCCTCGGCACGGCACGCACGGTCGGTTCGAACACCTCCGCGAGCCACTCGTGCGCCACGAACTCCTCGTTCTCGCCGAGCTGGTCGGTGGCCGCCTGGTAGGTGTCCATGTCGTTGAGCAGCCGGCGGGCCTGGTTCTCCTCCACGTCCAGCCCGGTCAGGCGCATCAGCCGCCGGTGGTGGTGCCCGGCGTCGACCACCTTCGGCTGGATGGAGACCGTGGTGCCATCGATGTCGGTGGTCATCTGCAGCTCGCCCACGTCGTAGCCGAGGTCGTTGAGCTTGCGGATCCGCTCGGCCACCCGCCACCGCTCGGAGGTGCCGAACTCCTCCACCGCGGTCAGCTCGTCCCACAGCTCGTGGTAGCGGCTGACGATCAGCTCGCCCACGGCGACCGTGTCCACGTCGTCCAGCAGCAGGTCGCCGGCGTCCAGGTCCATCAGCTCGCCGATGATGTTCACCCGGGCGATCTCCAGGTCGTACTCCCGTTGCCCGGTGGTCAGGGAGTCGTGCAGCTCGCCGGTCTCGGCGTCCACCAGGTAGGCGGCGAACTCCCCGGCGTCCCGGCGGAACAAGGTGTTGGAGAGGGACACGTCGCCCCAGTAGAAGCCGATCAGGTGCAGCCGCACCAGCAGCACCGCCAGGGCGTCGATCAGACGGGTGGCGGTGTCGGGGGCCAGGTAGCGGCTGAACAGGGCCCGGTAGGGCAGGGAGAACTTCAGGTGCTGGGTGATCAGCACCGAGTTCAGCTCCTCACCCTCAGGCGTGGTGCGCCCGGTGATCACGCCCACCGGCTCCACCGATGGCACGTTCAGCCGGCCCAGGTCCCGGAGCAGCTCGTACTCCCGGTAGGCCACCGACTCGCCGATCTCCTTGACCGCCAGCACCCGTCCGGACAGGCGCACGAACCGCACGACGTGCCGGGAGATACCGCGGGGGAGGGCGGCCAGCGTCTCCTCCGGCCAGTCCTCCAGGGCGATGTGCCAGGGCAAGTCCAGCAGGGCCGGGTCGGGGGCGGCGGCAGTGATCTTCAGGGCCGAGGGCATGGGTCTCAGTCTGTCAGGTTCGACGGTGGACAGGCAGCGGGGCGGTGCGGCGCGCGAGGGCCCAGCCACCTCTGCGGGAACGACGAACGGGGCAGGCCCGGTGCGGACCTGCCCCGTTCGCGGGAGTGGGTGCCTTACTCGGGCAGGCGCTCACCGGAGGCGGCGGAGAAGACGTGCTTCTGGCCCTCGCGGATCACCACGTGGATGCGGTCGCCCTTCATCGGCGGGGTGCGCGGGTCCACGCGGACGATCACCTGGTCCTCGTCCTCGCCGGAACCGATCGTCTCGGCCTCCTTGCGGTTGGCCAGCTCGCCGTAGACGAACGCGTCCGAGCCGAGCTCCTCGACCAGGTTCACGTCGATGGCGAACGAGCCCTCGGTGCCCTCGGAGACCACGTCGAGGGCCTCCGGGCGGAAGCCGAGGGTGATCTCACCCTTGTCCGCCTCGGTGACCGCCTCCTGGGTGGTGCGGGTCAGCGGGATGCTGGCGTCGCCCAGGGTGGCGTGGCCGTCCTTGATGGAGAAGGTGCCCAGGTTCATCGCCGGGGAGCCGATGAAGCCGGCCACGAACACGTTCGCGGGGGTGTCGTACATCTCCCGCGGGGTGCCCACCTGCTGCAGCACACCGAGCTTCATCACGCAGATCCGGTCGCCCATGGTCAAGGCCTCGGTCTGGTCGTGGGTCACGTACACGGTGGTGACGCCGAGGCGCCGCTGCAGCGAGGCGATCTGGGTGCGGGTCTGCACGCGCAGCTTGGCGTCCAGGTTCGAGAGCGGCTCGTCCATGAGGAACACCTGCGGCTGACGCACGATCGCGCGGCCCATCGCCACACGCTGACGCTGACCACCGGAGAGCGCCTTCGGCTTGCGGTCCAGGTACTCGCTCAGGTCCAGGATCTTGGCAGCCTCCTCGACCCGCTCGCGGATCTCCTTCTTCGGCTTGCCGGCGATCTTCAGGGCGAAGCCCATGTTGTCGGCCACGGACATGTGCGGGTAGAGCGCGTAGTTCTGGAACACCATCGCGATGTCCCGGTCCTTGGGCTGCACGTCGGTGACGTCCCGGTCGCCGATGAGGATGCGGCCGGAGTTCACGTCCTCCAGGCCGGCGAGCATCCGCAGCGAGGTGGACTTACCGCACCCGGACGGGCCGACCAGGACGAGGAACTCGCCATCGGCGACCTCGAGGTTGAGAGCGTCCACCGCGGGGCGCTCGGTCCCGGGGTAGACCCGGGTGGCGTGATCAAAGGTCACAGTTGCCATGACTGCGTACTTTCCCTTCACCGGCAGGTACGTGCCGGACGATCCGTTGTGAAGAGTGTCAGGTGTCACCGCTGACACAGCCGCGACCTCCGTGGTCGAGCCGAGAGCATTGTTGCACACCTCAGCGCGGGGGCCGCTCCGCGCGCCACATCGCAAGACGGCTGAGCATCTGCGCGACCTCGTCCACCCCGGCCACCCGGTGCTCGGCGACGGTCGGCGCACCGCCCACCTTCACCCCCACGTCGCCGGTGCCGAGCACGGCCAGCGCGGTCTCGTCGGTGACGTCGTCGCCGGCGTACAGGGCGGGCACCCCGGGCAGGTGGGCGCGCAGCGCCTGCAGCGACTCGCCCTTGGTGGCATCGACGACCGCGATCTCGACCACCTGGTCGCCGTGCATCGGGCTCACCCCGGGCAGCCCGCCGGGTCCGGCCATCGCCTCCTGCAGCACCGCGCTGGCCTGGTCGGCCGGCAGGGCCCGGGTGTGCACGACGGCGGCAGCCGGCTTGCGCTCGATCCACACCCCGGGATGGTCCTGGGCGATCTGCTCGACGGCGGAGGTCACCTGCGCGAGCAGGTCGCGTTGCGCTGGGGTCAGGTCGACCGGGGTCAGGTGCAGCTCACCTGCCGGGTCCACCTCGCCGTGCTCGGCGCCGTGGCTGCCCACCAGCACCGTCCCCGACGGGGGTGCGGCCAGGTGGAACAGGTCGGCCAGCGGGCGGCCGGAGACCAGCGCGAGGTGCACCCCGGGCAGCGTGCTCAGCGTGCGCAGCGCGTCGGCGGACTCTGGCAGCGGCCGGGCGTCGGCGGGGTCGAGCACGAACGGGGCCAGGCAGCCGTCGAAGTCCAGGGCGAGGAGGATCTCCGGGGCGGCGACGAAGGTCTGCAGCGCCGCGGTCAGAGCCGGGCCGCCGGGCTCGGGTCCCGCGCCGGCGGTGTCCTGGCCGGCGTGCGCCGGGCCGCGGGAGTCACTCATGGGGGTTGTGGTCGGCGGCGAGGGCGTGGAGGAACTTGCGGGCCCAGGACTGCACGTCCCCGGAGAGCACCCGTTTGCGCAGCGCCCGCATCCGGCGACGCCGCTCCGGCGGCTCCATGGTGGCCGCCCGCATCATCGCCGACTTCAGGCCTTCGATGTCGTGCGGGTTGACCAGCAGCGCCTGGCTGAGCTCGTCCGCGGCACCGGCGAACTCGCTGAGCACCAGCACCCCGCCCAGGTCGTGCCGGGCGGCCACGTACTCCTTGGCCACCAGGTTCATCCCGTCGCGCAGCGCGGTCACCAGCATCACGTCGGCGGCCCGGAAGAGGGCGACCATCTCCTCCTGCGGGTAGGAGTGGTGCATGTAGTAGATCGCCGAACGGCCCCAGGAGCCGTAGTCGCCGTTGATGTTGCCGACCATCACCTCCACCTCCTGGCGCAGGGTGCGGTACTGCTCCACCTGCTCCCGGCTGGGGCTGGCCACCTGGACCAGTGCGGTGGTCGGCACGGTGACCTTCTTCTCCGCGAGCAGCTCGCCGAAGGCCTTGATCCGGTGCCGGATGCCCTTGGTGTAGTCGAGCCGGTCCACACCGAGCATGAGCACGTCCGGCTCGCCGAGCTCGCGGCGCAGCTCGGCGGCCCGCTGCTCCACCTTCTCGGTGCGGGCCAGCTCGTCCACCGCCGCGGAGTCGATCGAGATCGGGAAGGTGCCCACCCGCACGTGCCGCTCCGGGCGGGTCCAGTGCTGGCCGATGGTCACCGACTGCCCGCGCGGGTTGAAGTCGGTGAACCGGCGCACCGCGCGCAGGAAGTTCGCCGCGTCACCGGTGCGCTGGAAGCCGATCAGGTCCGCACCGAGCAGTCCTTCGACCACCTGCTTGCGCCAGGTGAGCTGCCCGAACAGCTCCACCGGTGGGAACGGGATGTGGTTGAAGAACCCGATCCGCACGTCCGGGCGCAGCCGGCGCAGCATCTGCGGCACCAGCTGGAGCT
>CAZMDO010000222.1:0-4573 GCA_964564445.1 uncultured Ruaniaceae bacterium
CGAGGCGCTCGCGCTGATCGCGCCGACCTGGCGCCCGGACCGCTGCACCTGCTGACCCGGGCGACAACACGCTGCGCTGGGGCGGCGGCGTCACCGTGAGCAGCGGGTCGTCAGTGGCCATGGTGGTTCATCGCCGGCGGACCGACCGGCTCCTGACCCGGTTCCAGCACCAGGAACTGCCCCATCATGCCCTGGTCCTCGTGCCAGAGCAGGTGGCAGTGGTACATGTACGGATACACCGGATCGGCGTAGTCGGAGAAGTGGAGCAGCAGCCGGTACTCCAGGTCCGGTAGCAGCAGCACCGTGTCCTTGCGGCCGGCGAGGTGCGGCGGCGGCGGGGCACCGGCGATGCTCAGCACCTGGAACTGCACATCGTGCACGTGGAAGTTGTGCGGGCGGTCCCCGTTGCCGTTGACCGCCGTCCACACCTCAGTGCTGTTGGCGGTCACCGTGAAGTCGATCCGCTGGGGGTCCATGCGTCGGTCGTTGATCTCGGTGCCCTCCAGCTCGAACTCGCGCTCGGCACCCGCAGCATCGGCATCGGGCTGGTCCACCTCGACCAGCCGGTCCGGGAGCGGCGCCCTGGGCTCGAGCCGGTCCGCCGGGTGGAGCAGCAGCAGGTCGAAGCCGTCCTGGGTCCCGATCTCCGTGCTCGGCAGTCCGTGGCCGAGGTCGAACGGCTGGGCCTGCAGCAGCCGGTCCCGGCCCGGCTGCAGGTCCACCACCACCTCCGCGCGCTCCCCCGGGGAGAGCAGCACGGCCGGCGTCTGCACCGGGCGAGCGAGCAGTCCGCCGTCGGAGGCGACCTGCACGAGGGGGCCGCCGTCGGACAGCCCGAGCTGGTAGATCCGGGCGGGGGAGGCGTTCAGCACCCGTAGCCGCACCCGGTCGGTGGTCGCCTCGAACCGCGCTCCGTAGGTGCCGTTGACGAGCACCGTGTCGCCGAGCATGCCCACGTTGCCGCTGCGTGCGGTGCTCCGGCTGCCGTCGGCCGCCAGGCGGAGGTCCTGCAGCACGAGCGGCAGGTCGTCCACGCCGTACTCCTGCGGCAGCGCGTGGTCGGCTGCCGGGTCGTCGACGAGGAACAGCCCGGCGAGGCCGGCACCGACCTGTTCCTCGGTCGCACCGTGGGGGTGCGGGTGGTACCAGAGCGTGGCCGCCGGCTGGTCGATGGTCCACTCCGGTGTCCATACCTGGTTCGGTGGGATGGGCTGGTGCGGTCCGCCATCCATCGCTGCTGGGAGGTGCATCCCGTGCCAGTGCACCGTGGTGAGCACGTCCAGCCGGTTGCGCACCCGGACCCGTAGCCGGTCGCCCCGGGCGGCGCGCAGCGTCGGCCCCAGGTAGATCCCGTTGTAGCCCATCGTGGGGGTTCGTGTGCCGGGGACCAGGGACGAGTCCCCAGCCTCCGCGGTCAGCTCGAACGTGCGCACGCCGTCCGCGAGCGACGCCTCGGCCAGCGGCGGGATCGCCAAGGGCGTGTGCATCGGCACCTCGCCCCGGGTGTCCACCCGCGCGTGCGGTGCGGTGCCGGGGGCGCGGCAGCCGGCGAGGCCGACACCTGCGATCGCGGCAAGGCTGCCGGTGAGCAGGGTCCGCCGGGAGCAGCACACCCTGCTCATCGGTTCCGCCACCGGCGAACGAGCACGTCCGTCATGGGCACCAGCACCGCCCCCGCCAGAGCGAGCACCGACGGCAGGTAACCGATGGTCAGCGGTGCCATGGTCTGGCCCCCGAGCGAGGTGATCCACCGATAGGCGGCGGCAACCAGGTGCGGGAGCGCGAAGCCGGCGAAGAGGCCGGCGATCGCCAGGACGAGCAGTCGCATGAGGGGTCCTTCGGAACGTGGGGGACTCGATGACGGGCAGGAACGCTACGCATGCGGCGGCAGCAGGTCATCGGCCCAGGAGCGACCGCCCGGTCACGATCGGTGGTCGGCGCTCACTGTCGGGATACCTCCGGTGTTGACAGCCGTGATCGCCACCGGCCCCACCCGGCCCCGGCGGCATGTTCGTACACTCAGGTCTGTGGTGACCACGCAGGGACGACTCCACGGGGACACCTGGCGCACGCGTCTGGTGGACGTGGCGCTCGCCGCAGCCGTGACCGCCGTGATCCTGGTGGCGGCCGCCACCAGTCCAGAGCCCAGTGCCCGCCCGGTGGTCCTCGTCTACCTGATCGCGGTCGCATTCGGGCTGCTGATGCTGGCCCGGCGGCGGCTCCCGGTGCTCGTGGTGGTGACCACCTGCCTGGGCATCCTCGGCTACTACGCGCTCGGCCTGCCCGGGATCGAGCTGGCCTTGCCCGCCGCCG
Source organism: uncultured Ruaniaceae bacterium (assembly GCA_964564445.1). Classification (GTDB taxonomy): domain Bacteria; phylum Actinomycetota; class Actinomycetes; order Actinomycetales; family Beutenbergiaceae; genus Ruania. The sequence continues at coordinate 2,314 of CAZMDO010000222.1, forward strand.
CTGCTCTGTACTCCGCAGCCGAGGCCGGTCGCCAGCCGGTGGCGATCGCGTGCGCCGCCGCACTGCTGCTCTACAGCTACGCCTACCGCGCCTCCACCGGGGTGGAGGCGGGCTACCTGTTCGGGCACGAGCTGCTCACGGACGCGGCGATCATGGCCGCGATGATCGCCCTCGGCGACGGACGCTGGCACCGGCACCGGCTGCTGGCCGAGCAGCGGGAGGCGCTGCACCGTCGGGAGGCGGAGCAGGAGGCGGACGCCGCGCGGCAGGTGGCCGACGAGCGCATCCGGATCGCCCGCGACCTGCACGACTCGGTCGGCCACACCATGGTCGCGCTGTCCTTGCACACCGATGCCGCTGGCGAGGCGCTTGCCGCTGGTGAGGTCGCGCAGACGCAGCGGGAGCTGGACCTGGTCCGGGATGCGGCGGCGGAGACGATGCGCAGCCTGCGGCAGAGTCTCGGCGTGCTGGCCGTCCCGGGTGACTCCGCACCGGACTCCGCCTCCGGGCCAGCGTCCGGTGCTCCGCGCGGGTCCGATGCTCCGACCAGCCTGGAGGAGCTGCTCGTCCCGGCGCGCGATGCCGGGCTGGAGGTGACCGTCGCCGCCCGCGACGCCGGTCGTCCCGTCACGGTGGATGAGCTGACCGGGGCGCTCCCCGGGCCGGTGGGCGCCGTCACCTACCGGATCGTGCAGGAAGCGCTGACGAACACGCTCCGGCACGCAGCGGCCGGTCGGGTCTGGCTGGACCTGGAGCGCTCCGCCGGGGTGCTGCAGGTGACCGTGCGGGACGACGGCCGGTCCGCAGCGGCCGGCGGGGTCGGTACAGGTGGCCGAGGTAGCGGTGCGGGCGGGCACGGCCTGGGTCTGGCCGGGATGCGGGCACGCACCCGCGCCATCGGTGGCATGGTCACCGCCGGGCCACGACCGGGCGGCGGTTTCCAGGTGGTGGCAGAGCTGCCGTTGACCGGGGTGGAGCGGCGCGGATGACGATCAGGATCCTCCTCGCCGACGACCAGGAGCTGGTGCGTTCCGGTATGCGCGCCCTGCTGGAACGTGCCGAGGACCTGCGGGTGGTCGGCGAGGCAGCGGACGGCGCCGAGGCCGTGCAGCTGGCCAAGCGGCACCGCCCGGACGTGGTGCTCATGGATGTGCGGATGCCTCGGCTGGACGGTATCGAGGCCACTCGACAGATCGCTGCCGAGCCGACGTTGGCGGGCGTGCACGTGGTCGTGCTGACCACCTTCCACGACGACCAGACCGTGCTCGGCGCCGTGCGGGCCGGGGCGGCCGGATTCCTGGTGAAGGACTCCCGGGCGGAGGAGCTGCGTGCTGCCGTGCGGACCGTGGCAGCCGGCGAGGGACTGCTCTCGCCGGCGGTGACCCGCACCGTGCTCGGCGAGCTCGCCGCCACCGCCGGCGTGGACCCGCAGGCGCGGGCACGGCTGGAGCGGATCACCGCCCGGGAGCACGAAGTCCTCGAGCAGGTGGCCCAGGGCTTCGCCAATGACGAGATCGCCGAGCAGCTGTTCCTCTCCCCGGCCACGGTGCGCACCTACGTGTCGCGGCTGCTGACCAAGCTGGACGCCCGCGACCGTGCCCAGCTGGTGGTGCTCGCCTACCAGGCCGGTGTGGTGGTGCCCGGTCGGTGACCGCGGCACGTCGCCGGTGTCCCTGGTCGCCTCGGTCAGACCGGTCGGGACGCCCAGCAGGTGGATCGACCCCGGCCGCACTAGCATGAGCGCGATCAGCCACGGCGACGGGAGGGGCGATGGGCGCCAGGGACCTGGAGCGCACGGCCAAGCGGGCTGGTCGCAAGGCCGAAGACAGCCCGGTGCTGGACGGTGCGGTCCGGGTGGGGCTGGTCTCCTACGGGGTGGTGCACCTGCTGCTCGCCTGGTTGATGGTGCAGCTGGTGTTCGGCTCCCGGCGCACGGAGGTGAGCGAGGCCGGTGCGCTGCACCAGCTGGCCACCCAGCCGTTCGGACGCGTGCTCCTCTGGGTGCTCGGCCTCGGCCTGGTGGCCCTGGTGCTGTGGCAGCTGCTGGACGCGTTCGTCGGGCACCGGGACAAGGACGGGCTCAAGCGCCTCGGCAAGCGGGTGGTCTCGCTCGGGCGGGCCGTGGTCTACGGGTTGCTCGCGGCCAGTGCGCTGAAGATCGCCGCCGGCGGCGGGTCCGGTGGGTCCGGTGGGTCCGGTGGGTCCGGTGCCCAGCCGGACACGGTGAGCGCCCACCTGATGGCGATGCCGTTCGGCCGCA
>CAZMDO010000223.1:0-4573 GCA_964564445.1 uncultured Ruaniaceae bacterium
AGCTCGGCCAGGGCAAGGAGAACGCCCGCCGGTTCCTCAAGGACAACCCGGAGCTGGCGAACGAGATCGAGCAGAAGATCAAGACCAAGCTCGGCATCGGCGTGAAGCTCGAGGCGGTGCCGGAGTCCGAGGAGGACGCGGTCGACTTCTGATGGGTAGCGGCGCCGTCCCCGGGCCGGAGCAGGGCATGCTCGGGTCGGTGACGGCGCCGCTCCCGTCGGGTCCGCATCCGCCGGCGAGGAGGGGAGTCCAGTGAGCCAGGCACGACGGCGCAGCGCACCGGGGCAGGAGCCCCCCACCTGGGGTGCGGCGGCCGAGGACGCCGCACCCGACCAGGAGAGCGTCGCCCGGGCGATCGCGCTGCGGATGCTCACCGGGGCGCCGCGCTCGCGCGCCCAGCTGGCGGAGAAGATGGCCAGCAAGAACGTGCCCGAGGACGTTGCCACCAAGGTGCTCGACCGGTTCACCGAGGTCGGCCTGGTCGACGACGCCGCCTATGCCGAGATGCTGGTGCGCACCCGGCACAACGAGCGTGGCCTGGCCCGCCGGGCGCTCGCCCAGGAGCTGCGCCGCAAGGGCGTGGACACCGAGACCGCGAACGCCGCCCTGGACGCGGTCCAACCCGAGGACGAGGCGGACCGGGCCGTGGAGCTGGTGCGCAAGAAGGCCCGCAGCACCACCGGGGTGGATCCGGTCAAACGACGCCGCCGACTGGTCAGCATGCTCGCCCGCAAAGGCTACGGCCCCGGGGTGGCGATGCGCGCGGTGGACCAGGTGCTCGGCGAGGAGGACGAGGACCAGGCCTACGACTGGGCGGCCGACGGCGACGGCATCGACTAGTCCGAGCCGGCGCCGAGGCCATCGCCTGGCCCGCGCCCGCTCACCCGCGGCTGCGGGCGGTCAGCGCTTCTTCACCCCGAAGGTCGCGGCCATGTCCACGCTGCCCTTGAGGGCACCAGGCTTCGTCCGGCCCGAGGTCCGGCCACCGATGCGGCGGGCCACCTTCCCGGCGAGCCAGGAGAGCAGCGCGTTCAGCACGATGTAGACCACGGCGACCACGAAGAACGACTGCAGGATCGGGAACGGTGCATCGGACCCGACCAGCCGAGCCATCCGCAGCAGCTCGTTGTAGGTGATGATCGCGCCGAGCGCGGAGTCCTTGAGCACCACCACGAACTGGCTGACCAGCGCCGGCAGCATCGCCATCAGCGCCTGCGGCAGCTCGATCGACCGGATGGACTGGCCCCGGGTCATCCCGATCGCCAGGGCGGCCTCGCGCTGCCCCTTCGGCAGGCCGTGCACGCCGGAGCGCACCAGCTCGGCGATCACCGACCCGTTGTACAGGGTCAGGCCGATCACCACACCCAGCAGCGGGCTCAGGTCCGGGCTGACGCGCAGCACCTGCGCACAGAAGAGCCAGCCGCCGATCTTCATGATCAGCACCGGCCCGGCGCGTAACACCTCCCCGAACACGCCGCAGGCCCCCCGGATGATCCGGCTGCTGGCCAGCCGGCCGACCCCGAAGACCAGCCCGAAGGTCACCGCCAGCACGATCGAGTAGGCGGCAGCGACCAGGGTGTTCTGCAACCCGACCAGGAAGTAGTACCGCCAGGTGTCCACCTCGACCATCGGCGCCCACTTCTCGGCGGTCAGCTGGTCGTGTGCGTAGAGCTGGTAGAGCACGAACACGCCGATGGCCACCACCACGATGGCGCCGAGGACGTTCACCAGCACCATCCGCCGGCGGGCTCGTGGTCCGGGCGTGTCGAACAGGACCGACTGGGCGCTCACTGGTTGTCCTCTCGCTCTGCACCCTGCGGTGCTTCGCTGCGGCAGGCCTCGTTCCTCGCCCTTCCTGTGCGGGGGTTCCTCGCGCTCATCGGGACACCGCCAGACGCTGGGAGAGGATGGTCACCACGAGGCCGACCGGGATCACGATGATCACGAAGCCGGCGGCCACGGTGAGGAAGATCGGGATCACGTAGTTGCCGTGCGCCTCGACCATCCCCTTCATCAGCAGCGAGATGTCCGCCACCGAGATCGCCGAGGCGACGGTGGTGTTCTTGATCAGGGCGATGAACGTGTTGCCCAGCGGAGCGATCGCGCCCCGGAACGCCTGCGGCAGGATCACCAGTCGGGCGGCGGGCAAGAAGGAGAGCCCGATCGCCCGGGCCGCCTCCGCCTGACCGACCGGCACGGTGTTCACCCCGGAGCGGATCGACTCGCACACGAAGGTGGAGGTGTACACCGACAACGCCCAGATCGCGAGCCAGAAGTTGTTGACCGTGAAGTTCTCCGAGAACTGCACGCCCAGCTGCGTCCAGAGCACGAACGCCGCGAACATCATCACCACGGTCAGTGGGATGTTCCGGACCAGGTTCACATAGGCGGCACCGGCCCACTGCAGCGAGGGCAGGGGAGAGATCCGCATCATCGCCAGGATCGTGCCCAGGACCAGGGAGCAGATCCCGGCGAAGAACGTCAGCTTCAGGTTGATCCAGTAGGCACCGGCAATGTCGTACTGGGAGAGCACTTCGAGGAAGTCGCTCACAGGGATACCACCTCGGCGTCGTCGACTCGGAAGGACGTCACCGTGGCCGACAGCCAGACGCTGCCGGCCACGGTGACTCAGGCAACCTCAGATCACTCGCACGGGGCGGGCGTCGGCGGGTTCAGGTCCGCGTTCGGGGTGTACCCGGTGCCCTCGGTGTTCGAGGAGACGAACTCCTCCCAGCTGCCGTCCTCGATCATCGCGTTGATCGCGTCGGTCACGGGCTGGCACAGGTCCGACCCGGGGGGCAGGCCGACACCGTAGTTCTCCTCGGAGAACGGGTTGCCCACGACCTGCAGCTCCCCGCTGCCGTCCGCAGCGGCCAGACCGGCGAGGATGATGTCATCGGTGGTGACCGCGTCCACCTGGCCGCTCAGCAGCACGCCGATGCACTCGGAGTACCCGTTGTACTCCAGCAGCTGGGTGTCCGGGGCGAACTCCTCCTTCACCCGGGCCGCCGAGGTGGACCCGGCCACCGAGCACAGGTTCTGACCGTTCATGTCCTCCGGCCCGGTGATCGTGCCGGCGTCCTCCGAACGGATCAGCAGGTCCTGGCCGGCCACGAAGTACGGCCCGGCGAAGTCCACCACCTCGTCCCGCTCGTCGGTGATGGAGTAGGTGGCCACGATCATGTCCACCTGCTCGTTCTGCAGCATCGTCTCGCGCTGCGGTGAGGGCGACTCGACGAAGTCGATCTGGTCGGGGGAGTAGCCCAGCTCACCGGCGATGTAGGTGGCCACGTCCACGTCGAAGCCGGTGAAGGTGTCACCGTCCTTGTAGCCCAGGCCGGGCTGGTCGAACTTGATCCCGATCCGGATCGTGTCACCACCGCCGTCGCCGCCGTCCTCGCCGCCGTTCTCGGCGCCGGTCTCGCCGCCGCCGCCGGTCTCCCCCTCGCCCCCCGGCTCAGCGGTACAGGCGGCGAGGGTGAGGGCACCCACGGCCGCCAGTGCGGCCAGCGCTGCTCGCGTCGTCTTCATCCTGGTCTCCTTCGTTGGTTACTAGGGAAATCCTCGATCGCCGGTGGGCGATCAGTGCGTGAGGATCTTGCCGAGGAAATCCTTGGCACGGTTGCTCTGCGGGTGGTCGAAGAACGTGTCCGGTTCAGCCTCCTCCACGATCTGCCCGTCAGACATGAACACCACCCGGTCGGCGGCCTTGCGGGCGAAACCCATCTCGTGGGTGACCACCACCATGGTCATCCCCTCCTTCGCCAGCCCGACCATCACGTCCAGCACCTCCTGGACCATCTCCGGGTCCAGGGCCGAGGTGGGCTCGTCGAACAGGATCACCTTCGGGCGCATCGCCAGCGCCCGGGCGATCGCCACCCGCTGCTGCTGACCGCCGGAGAGCTGGGCGGGCAGCTTGTCCGCCTGGTTCGCCACGCCGACACGCTCCAGCAGGTCCATCGCCTGCTTCTTCGCCTCGCCGGACCTCACCCGCTTGACCTTGATCGGCCCGAGCGTGACGTTCTCCAGGATCGTCTTGTGCGCGAACAGGTTGAAGGACTGGAACACCATGCCCACGTCCGCGCGCAGCCGCGCAAGCGCCTTGCCCTCCGCCGGCAGCGGCTGGCCGTCCAGGGTGATGGTGCCGTCGTCGATCGGCTCGAGGCGGTTGATCGCCCGGCACAGCGTGGACTTGCCCGACCCGGACGGGCCGATCACCACCACCACCTCGCCACGGTGCACGGTGAGGTTGATGTCCTGGAGCACGTGCAGCTCGCCGAAGTGCTTGTTCACGTTGCTGAGCACCACGAGCGGCTCGTTGGTGGGCTTCGGGATGCCACCACCGTCGTCGGTGCGAGGCGTGCCTGTGCTGTCGCTCATAGAGGCAACCTAACGCCAAACGACGCTGACGGCGATGAACTTGCGATAACAGTGCGGACACGATCACACCCCTGCTCAGGCCGCACCGGGCCGCTTCCACGGCACCGGAACGTAGAATCTGCTGCCATGACCGACCGCCAGCGCACGTACCTGGTGCGCACCCTGGGCTGCCAGATGAACGTGCACGACTCCG
>CAZMDO010000224.1:0-4545 GCA_964564445.1 uncultured Ruaniaceae bacterium
CACGATGTCGTTCGTGTCATCCCACCGGCCGGCGTGACGCATCCGGCCTCCCTTCACGTCGGCGACTGCTGGGCCACATGCTAGCTCCCGGGTCCGGGTGCCGGGGGCGCGATCTCGTCCCGGATGCGCCCGGCCGGTCGCAGCACCGCCGCGGCCGCGTCCCGGGCGATGTCCTGGGCGCGCAGACCGAACTCCTCGATCAGCTCGGCGCGGGAGGCGTGCTCGAGGAACCGGTGCGGGATCCCGCGCGCCAGCACGGGCACCGTGATCCCCTGCTCGGCGAGCTGCTCCCGGAGCCCGGCACCCACCCCGGAGGTGACCAGACCATCCTCGATGGTGACGACCAGGTCGTGGTGAGCTGCGCCGTCGAGCACGGCCTGGGGCATCGGGACCGGCCAGCGCGGATCGACCACGGTGACCGAGAGGCCCTGCGCGGCCAGCGCCTCCCCCACCGCCACCGCGGTGGCCGCGAACGCCCCCACGCCCACCACCAGCACCCGGTGCTCCCCCTCCCCCACATGCCGGGCGAGCACGTCCACCCCGCCGGTGCGCGCGATCGCTGGGATGGGTTCGCCCAGGGCCCCCTTGGGGTAGCGGAGCACGGTGGGAGCGTCGTCGACCGCGATCGCCTCCCGGAGCGCCTCCCGCAGCGTCGGTTCATCCCGTGGGGCAGCCAGCCGCAGCCCCGGGACCAGTCGCAGCATCGCCAGGTCCCACATACCGTTGTGGCTGGGCCCGTCGTCCCCGGTCAGCCCGGCCCGGTCCAGGGCGATCGTCACCCCGGCCCGGTGCAGGGCCACGTCCATCAGCAGCTGGTCGAAAGCGCGGTTGAGGAACGTGGCGTACAGCGCCACCACCGGGTGCAGCCCGGCGAAGGCCATCCCGGCGGCGGAGGTCAGCGCGTGCTGCTCGGCTATCCCGACGTCGATCACGCGGCCGGGGAACTGCTCGGCCATCGGCGCCAGGCCCACCGGCACCGGCATGGCGGCGGTGATACCGACCACGTCCGAGCGCGCCCGGGCGATCCGCACCATCTCGTCGGCGAACACCGATCCCCACTCGAACCGGGTGGGCACCACCGGCAGCCCGGTCTCGGGATGGATCGCCTTGACCGTGTGGAACCGGTCCACCCCGTCGCACTCGGCGGGAGAGTAGCCGTGGCCCTTCTGCGTGACGGCGTGCACGATCACCGGTCCGCCGAAGCCCTTCGCCGCCCGCAGCGCCGCGTCCAGGGCGTCCAGGTCGTGCCCGTCGACCGGGCCGATCGACTTGATGCCGATCTCGTCGAACATGCCCCGCTGTGGGGTGAGCACGTCCTTCAGGCCCGCCTTCACCCCGTGCAGCGCGTCGTAGGCGAGCCGCCCGGGCCGCCCGCTGCGGTGCAGGGTCCGCTTGCCCCAGTCGAGCACCCGTTCGTAGTTGCGGTCGGTGCGCACGGCGTCCAGGTAGCGGGCCAGGCCGCCGACCGTGGGCGAGTAGGACCAGCCGTTGTCGTTGACCACGATCACCACCCGCTGGTCCGGGCTCGAGGCGAGGTTGTTCAGCGCCTCCCAGGCCAGCCCGCCGGTGAGCGCACCGTCACCGATCACCGCGACCACGTGCCGGTCGGTGTCCCCGGCCAGCAGCCGGGCCCGGGAGATGCCGTCCGCCCAGGAGACGGCGGTGGAGGCGTGCGAGTTCTCCACGATGTCGTGGTCGGACTCCGTGCGGCTCGGGTAGCCGGACAGCCCGCCGCGGCGCCGCAGCGCGGAGAAGTCCTGCCGCCCGGTGAGCAGCTTGTGCACGTACGCCTGGTGGCCGGTGTCGAAGACGATCGAGTCCCGCGGGGAGGAGAACACCCGGTGGATCGCCAGGGTGAGCTCCACCACGCCCAGGTTCGGGCCGAGGTGCCCGCCGGTCCGGGAGACCTGGTCCACCAGGAACGTGCGGATCTCGTCGGCCAGCGCCTGCATCCGGCGGGGGGAGAGCCGACGCAGGTCCGCGGGACCGTGCAGACGTCCCAGCTCGCTCACCCGGTGCCTCCGATCACTGTGCGGGTGCCGACCGGCCCATGCTACGTGCCGGTGCCCACCTTCGCCGGGGAGCCGGTGTGCCAGTCGGCCGGCGTGGGCGCGGTCTGCGGGGCGCGATCGTCCCACCAGTGCGCCACGGCTTGCTCCTGCTCCGCCCGGGCCAGCCAGTCTGCCCGGCGGGCGTCCAGCTCGGTCAGGAAGGCGTCCGCGTGCTCGGCGAGCAGCGTGATCCGTTCCTCGTCCCGGCCGACCCAGCGGAAGTCGCGGCGCAGCGTGTGCCGGTGCTCCACCACGAACAGCACCCGTTCGCAGCCGGTCACGTGCAGCTGCCACTGCAGCTGGTCGGCATAGGTGCGGGCGGCGCCGTCCAGGTCCTCCACGGAGGTCTTGATCTCGGCGATCGAGTGCTCCCCGATCCCGTCCGGGGTGGCCAGATGGCGGTCGTTGGCACCCATGCACAACGCACCGCTGGGGGCGATCCCGAACCGTTGGTGCACCCAGGCGGCGATCACCGGCTCGCGTTCGATACCGTGCGCGAACTGTGGCAGCCGTGGCGGGGTGCGCCCGGAGAGCTTCTCGGCCAGCAGCCGCTCCCGCTGCTTGCTCACCCTGCCCCGGGAGGTGACCAGCCGGCGGGCGTCGGTGGCGGTCACGCCCCACAGCCGCGCCCGCAACCAGGCCACCCGGTCCGCCGAGGAGATCACACCACCGGCCGGGGTGCGGGCGAAGCGGTAGGCGGGCACCGACCCAGCGTAGGCCGGTGCAGGGGGTCGGGTGGGCCAGGCACGCCGGGGCGACGGCGGAGCCCGGCCGGGCAGGGCAGCTCGGGTGGGCCAGGCACGCCGGGGCGACGGCGGGGGTCGGCCGGGCAGGGCAGCTCGGGTGGGCCAGTGCGCACCGCGTGGCGTGCCGAGCGAGCAGCGTAGGCTGGGAGCCACTGGGAGCGACATGGACGTCACCGAACACGTGCACCGAGCGCGCGCCGCCTATGCGACCTGCCAGTGGTCGACGGCCCGCGCGGAGCTCCGGCGTGCGCTGGCGGGCGGCGCCCTGGGACCCGACGAGCTCGCCCTGCTGGCGATGTGCGAGTGGTGGCTCGGGGACATCCCCGCCTGCGTCACCCGGGCCGAGGAGGCGTTCCGGGCGCAGCTGGCCGCCGACCGGGTGGAGGAGGCGGCCCGCGGCGCGCTCGACCTCGCCCTGATCAGCTACACCGCCGGCGAGGCCGGCCTGGGGTCGGCCTGGTTCGCCCGCGCACGGCGGGCGCTCGCCGGGCGGGAGCACACCGTGGCCGGCGGCTACCTGGCCTACGCCGATGCGGTGAGCCGGCTGGAGACCGACGGAGAGCTCACCGCCGACGGCGCAGGCGGCGATGACGCCGAGGAGGCGGCCCGGGCCGCGACCCGCCTGTCCGCTCTGGCGCAGGACTTCGACGACCCCGCGCTGCGTGCCTTCGCCGGCGTGCTGGCCGGACTGTCAGCCGTGCTGCACGGCCGGGTCCAGCAGGGCTTCGACCTGCTGGACGAGGCGATGCTGGCCGCAGTGGGCGGGAACCTGCCGCCGATGTGGGCCGGGGACGTGTACTGCAGCGTGCTGCACCTGTGCGAGGCGCTCGGCGACCTGAGCCGGATGCGCCGGTGGACCGATGCGATGGAGAGCTGGGCCTCACCGCTGTCCCGCCGGTTCACCTACTACGGCGTCTCCCGGGTGCACCGGCTGCAGCTCAGCAGCGCTGAGGGTGACTGGGACCTGGTGGAGACCGAGCTGGACGAACGCAGCCGGACCCTCGCGCCCGCACACGGGTGGGTGGCCGGGGAAGGGTTCCGCGAGCTCGGCGACGTGCGCCGGCTGCGTGGCCAGGTGGCCGGTGCCCGCGCCGCCTACGCCGCCGCCCGAGACCTGGGGATCGACCCGCAGCCGGGTCCGGCGCTGCTCGCCGCGGCCGCAGGCGACGGCGCGGGCGCCCTGGCGCAGCTGCACGACTCCCTCGCCACCCGCCGGCGGTTCGAGGGCAGCCGGCTGCTGCTGGCCGGCGTACACCTGGCGCTGCAGGTCGGTGCGCTGCCGGACGCGGCCACCTTCGCCGGCCGGCTCACCGCCATCGCCGACCGGTACGACAGCCCCGGCCTGCGCGCCCGCAGCGCCCACGCCCACGGTCTGCTCGCCCTCGCGTCCGGGCAACCGGAGGAGGCGCTCACGCTCCTCGGCGAGGCGCTGGAGGTGTACCGCCACCAGCGCTACCGCTACGGCGTGGGCACGGTGCACGAGCTGCTCGCCCGCGCCCACCAGGAACGCGGCGAGCAGACCGCCGCCCGTGCCGACCGGGCCACCGCCCTGGCCGTCTACCGGGCGCTGGGCGCCGGTCCGGACGTCGCTCGGCTCACTGCGGACCAGGTGGCACCGGGCGGTCTCACCGGCCGGGAGACGGAGGTCCTCACCGCCATCAGCGCCGGTGCCACCAACCGGCAGGTCGCCGAGGACCTGGTGATCAGCGAGAAGACCGTCGGCCGGCACCTGGCGAACATCTACCGCA
>CAZMDO010000225.1:0-4544 GCA_964564445.1 uncultured Ruaniaceae bacterium
GCCGGTCCCGCCACGGCCGCCTACGGCACAGACCCGACCACGGCCTACCCCGCTGCCGACACCACCGCGCACGGCCAGGGCTCGTGGTCGACAGGCCAGGACGCATGGTCCACCGCGGGCCACGACGCCTGGTCCACCGGGCAGGGTGCCTGGTCCACGGCACCGGCCGGAGCGCCCCCGACGCCTCCCGCGCCCACGCCCGCACCCCCGGCCCAGCCGCCCCGACCGCCCAAGCCGGCGCGGCCGGGACCCGGACGGGTGCTGGTGCGCCTCACCTTCGGCCTGGCACTGCTGGCCCTCGCTGCCCTGGTGCTGGCCGGCGAGTACTTCGGCTGGTCCACCAGCCCGTGGCTGATCGCGCTGGGCGGCGCGCTGGTGGTGCTCGGCCTGGGCGCCACCGTCGCCGGTCTGCTCGGCCGCCGGTCCGCCTCGCTCGGCGTGGTCGGGACGCTGCTGGCGATCGTGCTGGTCCCCTGGGCGATCACCTCGAACATGTTCGCCGGCTTCAACTTCGCGGACACCTCCAGCTACGGCACCCGCTACTGGACTCCGCAGAGCGCCGCCGAGGCCGCCGCGGGGTACAACCTGGCCGCCGGAGGGCTCGAGGTCGACCTGAGCGACCTGGCCGAGGAGACGGTGACCACCCCGATCGACATCGACGTGGCGGCCGGGTACGTGGTCCTCCTGGTCCCGGACGAGATGCCCGTGACGGTGACTGCAACCGTGCAGGGCGAGGCGACCGCCGTCAACCTCTCCGGATGGACCGCCGAGGTGAACGGTGAGCGCCGGGCGCTGGGCGACCACACCGACTTCGGCTGGCTCGGCACCCGTCCGATGACCGCCGAGCTGGCCTCCCCGGAGGCGGCCGGCGCCGACCCGCTCGAGGTCGAGGTCGACGTCGCCTTCGGATCGATCGAGGTGCGTGAGCTGCCATGACCGGACCAACCCGACCCACCGACCCGAACGAGGGCACAGACCCGACCCCGACGGAGGACATGATGACCACTCCCACGACATCGAGCCCACCGGAGAGCGACACCGTCGCGCAGGCGGGCAGCACCACCCCGATCGACGGCACGGACCTCGTCGAGGCCCACGACCACCGGCAGCCACCGACCGAGACCGGTCCGCTGGGCGGCGCGCCCCGACCCACCCTCGGCGACGGCCCGACAGTGGCGCAGGACAGCCCGCCGCAGCCCGCGCCGGCGAAGGGGCCCCGGATGCGCAGCATCGCCTGGGGTCTGGTGCTGGCGCTGCTCGGGGCGGTGGTGATCGCCGTCGGGCTGGGCGTGCGCCTGGACCTGGAGCTGGTGTTCATCGGCATCCTCGCCGTGGCAGGCCTCACCCTGCTGGTCGGCTCGCTGGTCTCCGGCACGCGGAAGCGCTGACCGACCGGGCGGCGCGGGTGAGCACAAGGGGTCTCACCCACGCCCGCCTGGACCGAGGGGCGCCGCCCGGTGGGATGAGAGGATCACCGCGTGCGCATCACCCATGTCACCGACTCCTACCTGCCCCGGATGGGCGGGATCGAGGCGCAGGTGCACGGGCTGGCGATCCGTCAGGCCCGCGCCGGGCACGAGGTGCACGTGCTCACCACCACCCCGGCCGCCCGTGGTGACCGCGGCCTCAGCACCGAGCACGACGGACCGCTGACGATCCACCGGGTCGCCGCCCGGATGCCCGGCCAGCTGCCAGTGCACCCGCGCGGTGCGCACCACTTCGACGCGCTGCTCGCCCGGCTCCGGCCGCACGTGGCGCACCTGCACACCGGCATCGTCGCCCCGGTCACCCAGGCCACCTTCGGCACCCTGGTGCGCCACCGGGTACCGACCGTGTTCACCCTGCACAGCGTGGTCGGCCGGTACCGGGCCGCGTTCGCCGCGCTGGACCGGCTGATCGGCTGGACCCGGTGGCCGGTGCTGTGGACCTCGGTGAGCGAGCTCGGTGCCGCCCCGCTGCGCGCGCTGGTCGGCGACCGCGGGCAGGTGCGGGTGCTGTACAACGGGGTGGACCTGACCGAGTGGCAGGTCCCCCGCACCGAACCGGCCGAGCGCACCGACCCGCGGGTGCACGCCGTGGTGGCTACCCGGTTCGCGCCCCGCAAGCGGGTGCTGCCGCTGCTGCAGATGTGCGCGGACGCGATCCGCCGGCTGCCTGGGGACGACCTGCACGTGACCATCGCCGGTGAGGGGCCCCAGCTGGCCGAGGCTCTCCGCACCATCGAGCGGCACGGCCTGGAGCACGCGGTGCACCTGCCCGGACGACTGAGCCGGGCCGGGCTGCAGGAGCTCTACGGCCGCGCCGACGTCTACCTCGCCCCCGGGGTGGCGGACACGTTCTCGGTGGCGGTGCAGGAGGCGCAGGCCGCCGGGCTGGCGGTGCTCTCCCGGTCCCAGTCCGGGGCGGCAGAGACGCTGGCGCACGAGGTGAGCGGGCTGCTCGCCGACGACGACGCGGCGTTCACCGCCGGCCTGGTGCGCCTGGTCCGCGAGCCGCACCTGCGGCAGCAGATCATCGCGCACAACCGCACCACGGCACCGGTCACCGTGTGGCCACGGGTGCTCGAACAGGTCGAGGAGGCCTACGCCGAGGCGGTGCGGATCACCGGGCGGGCCTGAGCGGCTCGTATCGCCAGATGGAGTGTCACACCCCCGCCGTACATTTCAAGCATGACTCAACGACGGCACTGGGTGATCGTCGCCTCCCGGAACCATGCCCGCCGCGGCGTCCGAGGAGGGTTCATCATGGCCAACCACGGCAAGCGCGCACCGCTGGCGCGCATGTCGGCTGGCGACGGCATCCTCATCTACTCCCCCACCACCACCTACCCCAGGGGTGAGCCGCTGCGGGCGATCACGATCGTCGGCGAGGTCACCGGTACTGAGCCGGAGCCGAGCGAGGCGATCCCAGGCGGTTTCCGCCGAGCGGCCGCGCTGCGCGAGATCGAGCCGCTGCCGCTGGCCGCGGTCCGCGAGCACCTGCCCACCGCCCGGCTGCGGTTCGGGTTCTTCGAGCTGCCCGCCGCCGACGCCGAGTCGATCGCAGAGTTGATCAGGGCTCGTCGGTGGTGACGTAGTAGATCACCCCGTATGGGAAGCCGACTACACCCTTACGTCGGATGATGGGCTGCCGGTCCCACGAAGCTCGGCACGCGCCTCCGGGTGCTCGCGCTGATTGAGCATCACCGCCGCTTCGGCGCAAGTTCTGCGGACAGCAGCCGGTAGGTCTCGTCTGCATCGACAAGCTCGACTCTGCCCGAAAGGATGTCATCAACGCGCGAGCCGATCACCTCGCGCCAAGCAGTCGCAACCTCGACCTCATCGCTAGCTGAGTCTTGGTCCACGCTGAGGCGAAGCATCCGGGCAGCCTCTAGCAAGCCGCTCACTCCCACTCGATGGTGCCCGGCGGCTTGCTGGTCACGTCCAGCACCACCCGGTTCACCTCGGCCACCTCGTTGGTGATCCGGGTGGAGATCCGTGCCAGCAGCGGGTAGGGCAGCCGGCTCCAGTCCGCGGTCATCGCGTCCTCGGAGGAGACCGGGCGGAGCACGATCGGGTGACCGTAGGTGCGTCCGTCGCCCTGCACCCCCACCGATCGGACGTCGGCCAGCAGCACCACCGGGCACTGCCAGATGTCCCGGTCCAGACCGGCGGCGGTGAGCTCCTCGCGGGCGATCAGGTCGGCAGCGCGCAGGGTCTCCAGCCGCTCGGCGGTCACCTCACCCACGATCCGGATGCCCAGCCCCGGGCCGGGGAACGGCTGGCGCCAGACGATCACCTCCGGCACCCCCAGCTCCAGGCCGACGGCGCGCACCTCGTCCTTGAACAGGTCCCGCAGCGGCTCGATCAGCTCGAACTGCAGGTCCTCGGGCAGACCGCCGACGTTGTGGTGGGACTTGATGTTCGCGGCGCCCTCGCCACCACCGGACTCCACCACGTCCGGGTACAGGGTGCCCTGCACGAGGAACTTCACGTCCTCACCGGCACCGTCGTGCGCCTCGGCCACCACCTCCCGGGCGGCGTCCTCGAACACCCGGATGAACTCCCGGCCGATGATCTTGCGCTTGGTCTCCGGGTCGCTCACCCCGGCCAGTGCGGCGAGGAACCGTTCCCGGGCGTCCACCACCTTCAGCTGCACCCCGGTGGCGGCCACGAAGTCGGTCTCCACCTGCTCCACCTCACCGGCGCGGAGCAGCCCGTGGTCCACGAACACGCAGGTGAGCTGGTCACCGATGGCGCGCTGCACCAGCGCTGCGGCCACCGAGGAGTCCACCCCGCCGGACAGCCCGCAGATCACCTTGGCATCGCCGACCCGTTCCCGGATCGCCGCCACCTGGTCGGCGATCACGTTGCCCGAGGTCCACGCCGGCGCCAGCCCGGCGCCGCGGTAGAGGAAGTTCTCCAGGGTCTGCTGGCCGCGCTCGGAGTGCTTGACCTCCGGGTGCCACTGCATGCCGTACAGGTGGCGCTCGGCGTTCTCGAACGCGGCCACCGGGGAGGCGTCGGAGGTGGCGAGCACCTCGAACCCCTCCGGGGCGGCGTGCA
>CAZMDO010000226.1:0-4536 GCA_964564445.1 uncultured Ruaniaceae bacterium
GGTGCACACCCTGGACCTGGTGGTGCTCGCGGTGGAGCCGGGCAGCGGGCGGCGCAAGGGGTGGCTGTCGAACATCCATCTCGGTGCCCGGGACGTGGCCGGCGGGTTCGTGATGCTCGGCAAGACGTTCAAGGGGATGACCGACGAGATGCTCACCTGGCAGACCGAGCGGTTCACCGAGCTGGCCACCGAGCGCACCGACTGGGTGGTGCACCTGCGGCCCGAGCAGGTGGTGGAGATCGCGTTCGACGGGGTGCAGCGCTCCTCCCGCTATCCGGGCGGCCTGGCGCTGCGGTTCGCGAGGGTGCTGCGCTACCGGCACGACAAGACGGCCGCCGAGGCGGACACGATCGAGACGGTGCAGGCATTCCTGGAGCCGGGCGGGCGCAGCTAGGACAACGATCCCGGCGGGCGGCGTGCGCCCCTGCCGTCAGCCACGCGATCCAGCCTTGATCGTCCGGCCGAGCACGGTCACCCCGGCGACCACCAGCGAAGGCACGTAGAACATCCCGATCGAGGCGAGGGCGAGCACGGTGAAGCCGGTCAGCACGATCGTGCACAGGATCGAGATCACCAGTCCGCCCCGGCCCTGGGCGAGGGCGATGGCAGCGGTGAGCAGCACCGGCAGCGCCAACGGCACGAGGATCCAGGGGCCGTTGACCGCCCAGAGGGTGGCGGTGTCCTCGGTCCTGACGCCGGCCGCGGTCGTGGTCACGGTGCTGTACACCGGCAGGAACAGCAGCACGACCGAGGCGAGCGCCGCGAGGGTGAACGCGACCATGCCCGCAGCACCGAGCCAGTCGAGCCGGTGCCCTCGAGCGACAGGGCCGGCCGACGCTGCCGGGAACTGCGGGTGCGATGACGTCGACGTCATGCTCCATCATGCCCCTACGCGCGCGCGTGCGCACGGAGAATGATGCAGCCGCTCCTCGAAGGCGCAGCCACGCTGGGACCGCGGGCGCTACGCGGACCGTGTTTCGTTGGAATGGCGCGGGTCCGTGGGCGTTGTCGGTGGTCGGGTCTAGTGTTCTTGGTATGGCACAGAAGTTTGACGGCGTTGCTCCCCGGGGTGAGGATGACACCCCCGGGGAGGTCGTCGAGGTGGGCGCCGAGGTGCGGGTGCTGAACCTGACCGCCCCACCGGCCGGGGTGTCGCTGATCGACCTGGGCGCCCTGGTCAGCACCGCCGGGGAACGGGCGCTGGCCGAGCTGATCGCCGGCTCCTGTGCCATGCCGGTGGACCAGCAGCTCGCCCGAGCCAGCGTCGACCCGCAGCTGTACACGCTGCTCACCCGGATGGACTTCGACACCGCCGAGGACGATGCCCTGGTCGAGGCTGCCGCGGCTGCCGAACGGCTGGAGTCGGCTGCGCACGCGCTGAAGCTGCAGGCCGCGGCCGCGTTGTCCCACCGGGAGGCGATGAACCCCGCAGCGCTGGCGCTCACCCAAGCCACCCAACGGGATGTGGCCGCGGACGAGCTCGCCGTGCGGCTCCGCATCACCCACCGCGCCGGCACTGATCTGGTCCGCCGCGGCCGTGCCCTCGAGGGCGTCCTGTTCGCCACCGGTGACGCCCTGGCCGCCGGGACGATCGACCCCACCCGGGCCCGGGTGATCGTCGACGGCCTGGACCACGTGCCACCCGAGGTCGCCGCGACCGTCGAGGACCAGGTGCTGGGCCGTGCCCCTCAGCGCACCGTGGCCCAGCTGCGCTCGGACGTGGCCAAGGCGCTCATCGCCGTCGATGCCGACGCCGCCGCCGAACGTGCTCGGTACCGGGCCACCCAGCGCCGGGTGAGTCGCCCCCGGGCCCACCCCGACGGCGTCGCGTCGATGAGAATCGAGGGACCCGCCGCCGACGTCCTCGCCCTCGACGTCGCACTCCAGGCCGCCGCCCGCGCCGCGAAAGCGAACGGCGATCCCCGCACCATCGACCAGCTCCGCTTCGACGCCCTCGCCGGCATCGCCCACCACGCACTGGCCACCGGATCCCTCGGTGACACCCGTACCGATGGGCAGGACTGCGCCATGGCCCTGGCCAGCCAGAACGGCCACCGCCCCAGCATCATGATCACCATCCCTCTGGACCAGCTCATGCCCGACTGGGACGGCCCCACCGCTCAGGCAGCGAAGAGCCGCCCGGCCGAGGAGGACCGCCCGACAACCACCGGCAGCACCGAGACCGGCAGCACCGAGGATGGCAGCATCGACGAGGCCGGCCACTGGCCCCCGCCGATGCCCGGTCAGCACCTCCCACCCGGCCAGGTCCCCACCCTCGAGGGCTACGGACCGATCACCCCGGCCCTGGCCCGAGCCCTGGCCGCCGGCGGGGACTGGTACCGCATCGTCACCGACCCGCTCACCGGTGCCGTCCTCGACGTGGGCCACACCCGCTACCGCCCCACCCAGGCCATGGTCGACCACATCCTGGCCCGCGACCACACCTGCGCCAGACCGGGCTGTAGCCACCGCGCCAGCGAGTGCCAGCTCGACCACAACCAGGAGTGGGTGCACGCCGACCCCAACCGCGGTGGCCGGACCGCAGTGACGAATCTCGCGCCTCTGTGCGGCCGCGACCACCAGGTCAAGACCCACGGCGACTTCCGCCTCACCCAGAACGAACCCGGCACCTTCGACTGGACCACCCCCACCGGGCACCGCTACCGCCGAGAAGCCGACGGCAGCACGACATCGTTGACCCATCCCGATCACGTGGCCCGCTACGCCAGCAGCGACGAAGATCCGCAGGACCCGCCCAGCGGCGGATCCGTTGGCAACGGCTCCATCGACTACGGACCGCCACCGTTCTGACTTTCCTGCAACTTGGGGGTTGCATATGGAGGTCGGTAAGACTAGCGTCTCCTGCAACCTGCTCATTGCATATAGGGAGTCGAAATGACGAACCCACCGGCCACCATTCACGACGAGACCTTGACCGTCCAGCGGGAGATCCGCATCGACGCCCCGCAAGCCACGGTCTGGGCCGCGCTGACCACCCCGGAGCACATCGCAGGCTGGTTCGGGCAGCAAGCGCTGTTCCCGGACGGCGTGCACGCCGGTGCCTGCGGCACCTTCGCCTGGCCCGACCACGGCCGGTTCCCGGTCCAGATCGTCACCTACTCCCCCACTCAGGAGTTCGCCTTCACCTGGGGTACGCCCGGGGAGCAGATCCGCGAGGACAACTCCACCACCGCTACCTTCACCCTGCACGAGGATGGCGGGCAGACCGTGCTTCGCGTGGTGGAGTCCGGGTTCGACACACTCGGCGAGGCTGCTGGCCGCCGCGCCGCGATGGAGGACAACGCCTCCGGCTGGACCGGGGAGCTGGACGAGCTGGTGGCCTACACCCTCTCCCTGTCCCGCGCCGGTCGGCCGGCCGCCGCGGACCTCGAGGCCGGCACGATCCTGCGCACCGTGCGCATCGACGCCCCGCGCAGCGCCGTGTGGACCGCGCTGACCACCCCGGAGCACCTGGCCACCTGGTGGGGGCACCCGTCGGACTTTCCCGACGGCTGGAAGCCCGGCTCGCTGGGCCGGTTCTTCTACCCGGACGGCGAGTTCGCCGTGCGGATCGATCAGCTCGACCCACCCGCAGTGTTCGCCTTCAGCTGGGGTCTGGACCAGGAGGAGACCACCACGTCGGTGCGGTTCACGCTGGCCGACGACGGCGCAGCCACCCTGGTCACGGTCGTCGAGTCCGGTTTCACTCGCCGGGCAGAGGCGGCCCGCCGGACGGCGATGGAGGAGAACGTCGGCGGGTGGAACCAGGTGCTGGACGCCCTCACCGCCTTCGTCACCGGGAGTGCGACCACCCCCACCGCGGCCCCCGGCGGGGCGACGTCGTGAAGGCGAGTCCCGCCGTCGACGGCTCGATCGTGGAGCTGTGCGCTGTGCTCGGTGACGAGACCCGGTGGCAGATCCTCTCCTCGCTCGGTGCCCGGGCCGCCTCTGCCAGCGAGCTGGCCCGGGAGCTGCCGGTCAGCCGGCAGGCGATCGCCAAGCACCTGGAGCTGCTCGCCCAGGTCGGCCTCGCGGAGCGAGAGCGTGCCGGCCGGGAGGTGCGCTACCGCGCGCTGGGCGCACGGCTGACCGAGCTGGCCGACCGGCTGGAGACCATCGGCCGCGGCTGGGAGACCCGCCTGTCCCGGCTCAAGGACATGGCCGAGACGCTGCCGCGGGACTGAGCCTGGTCAGCGGCGCTCAGTGCCCGGTGACGTTCGAGTCCGGCACGTCCGGGTCGCCCGCGTCCAGCGTGCCGATCCGGTCCAGGTCGTCGGCGGAGAGCGCGAAGTCGAAGATCGCGAAGTTCTCCGCCTGCCGCTCCGGATCGGCGGACTTCGGGATCGGCAGCGCCCCCGTCTGGGTGTGCCAGCGCAGCACCACCTGGGCGGGGGTGCGCTCGTGGGCCCGGGCGATCTCGAGGATCACGTCCTCGGCGAGCAGCTTGCCGGCGCGCCCGATCGGCGAGTAGGACTCGGTGACGATGCCGTGGGCGGCGTGGAAGGCGAGCGCCTCGTGCTGCGGGTTGTACGGGTC
>CAZMDO010000227.1:0-4483 GCA_964564445.1 uncultured Ruaniaceae bacterium
TGGGCATCAAGCCGCGGTTCGCGTTCGCCCCGCTGCGGGTGGCGGTCACCGGCCGGAGGGTCTCCCCGCCGCTGTTCGAGTCGATGGAGATCCTCGGCCGGGACTCGGCCCTGGCCCGGCTCCGGGCGCTGCGCGCCACGCTGTGACCGCCGCCGAGCCGCTCGGCGTGCGCGCGGTGCTGTTCGACCTGGACGACACGCTGGTGGACACCGCCGCCGCGTTCGCCGCTGCGGTGGCGGCGGTGGCCGGGGAGTTCCTGCCCCACCTGGGACCTGACCGCTACCCGGAGGTGCTCGCCACCTGGCGGGCGGACACCGGCGGCTACTACCAGGCGCACGTGGACGGGCTGATCGACTACCGCAGCCAGCGCCTCGCTCGCGCCCAGCAGATCCAGGAGGCCTTCGGTGGTGCGCCGCTGGACGAGCCGTCCTTCCAGCGGTGGGGCCAGGTCTGGGAGGGTGCCTTCACCAGCTCCTGGACCGCGTTCGACGACGCCGCACCCGTCCTGGGCGTGCTGCGCTCGGCTGGTCTGGGCGTGGGCTGCGTGACGAACGCCGCGGCGGCCCAGCAGCGGGCCAAGCTCGCCGCGACCGGGCTGGCCGAGGCGGTGCCGCTGCTGGTCACCCTGGACACCTTCGGCGTCGGCAAACCGGACCCGCGGGTGTTCCACGAGGCGGCCCGGCGGCTGGAGCTGCCCCCGGAGGAGGTGCTGTATGTCGGCGACGAGCCGGTGATCGACGCCCGTGCCGCGGCGGCCGCCGGGCTGCGCGGTGTGTGGTTGGACCGGCCGGGGCGCCGGCGCGGGCACCCAGGGGAGGACCCGCAGGCGCTGCGTGCCGAGGGGATCGCCGTGGTCGAGGGGCTGCCCGGTGTGCTCGACCTGCTCGGTCTGGCCGCCTGACCTGGATGGGAGGGAGCGGCCCCGGTCGGACGGTCAGGGGTCGATGTCGAAGGAGGAGTAGCCCTGCGGGTGCTCCTCGGTGACCTCCCGGCCGGTGACCGTCGCGTGCCGCGGGCCGTCGCCGAGCCAGACCACCAGTCCGGTGACCGCCTCCGGCTCGCCCTCCAGCCACGCCTCCACGGTGCCGTCCGGGCGGTTGCGCACCCAGCCGGTCACCCCGGCGGCGCGTGCCTGCCGGACCGTCGCTGCCCGGAACCCCACTCCTTGCACGATGCCGCTGACCACGATGCGTCGCGCCATCCGCCCGTCCTCCTGCTGGTCCCGTCTGAACCACGTCATCCCCCCATGATGCCCCGCCGGGCCAGGCCTCCGGCAGGTCGGCGCCGTGGCGGCCGCACCCTCGGCCGGCCCACCGATTTCGGTCCCCCCGCCGGACCAGGAAGACTGGGCGCCGCCCCCGTGGGGTCCGAGGAGCGTGCTGTCGAGCCAGAGGAGTGAGCGCCGGTGAGCCTCGCCGCCTTCGTGCTGCTCGGTCTCACCGTGCTGGTCGCCGCGTTCGTGCAGGGGTCGGCCGGGATGGGCTTCGCGATGGTGGCGGCCCCGGTCGTCAGCCTCGTCGACGCCACGCTCATCCCGGTCCTGCTGCTGGTGCTGATGATCCCGCTGAACGCCTACGTGGCCTGGCGCGAGCGTGCCGCGCTGGACTGGCGCGGGGTGCGGTGGATCAGCGTGGGCCGGTTCGCCGGCACCTTTCTCGGTCTATGCATCCTCCTCATGGTCAGCATCTCCCAGCTCTCCCTGCTGATCGGGGTCTCGACCGTGCTGGCGGCTCTGGTGGCCCTGCTCGCGCCCGCGTTCGAGCCGAACCGCACCGGACTGGCCGCCGTCGGGCTGGTCACCGGTATCACCGAGACCTCCACCGGCGTGGGCGGCCCCCCGCTCGCGCTCGCCTACCAGCACCAGCGTGGACCTGTGCTGCGATCCACTGTGGCCGCCTGCTTCCTCGTCGGCGAGATCCTCTCCCTGGCCGTGCTCGGCATCGGCGGACAGATCGACGGCGGCACGCTCCTGGCCGCGCTCGCACTCCTGCCGTTCCTGGGCCTGGGGTCGTTCGCGAGCCGGTTCAGCCACCATCGCCTGGACGGTCCGCTGCTGCGCTACCTGGTGCTCGCCTTCGCGATCGTCTCCGGGGCGGTGGTGATCGTCCAGGCCTGATCGCTGCGACCGGTCCAGGGGTGCGACCGGTGGGCCGGTCCAGGGCTGCTCACTGGGGTGGTGCGGTGGTGCACCGGGACGCGGCTGCGGTACCACCGCGGCTGCCCGGTCGACATGCATAGGACTTCTATGTAAAATGGTGGGACGTGACAGCATCCGATCCGACGCCCGGCTCGCCCGGACCTGCCCCGGCCCCCGGGGCTGACACGCCCGGCGGGAGTGACACGCTCGGCCCGGACCTGCTGGCGGTGATCGCCCGGCTGAACCGGTGGGCCACCTCCCGTGCGAGCCTCGAGCTCCCCGCCGCCCAGGCGCGCCTGCTCGCGGCCGTGGAGCAGATCGGTCCGGCGCGTACCTCGGACCTGGCCCGGCTGGACAGCTCCAGCCAGCCGACCACCACCGCCCAGCTGCAGCGGGCCGAGGAGCGCGGCTGGGTGCGCCGCGCTGCCGACCCCTCCGACGGGCGCGCGAGCCTGGTGGAGCTGACCGAGGCGGGCCGTGAGGTGCTCGGTGATGTGCGGCGCGCCCGCGCCGCGGCGCTCGCGCCCCGCCTGGACGAGCTCGACGCCACGGAACGGGACCTGCTCGCCCGGGCGATCGCCGTCGTCGAACGCCTGCTCGCTGCCCCCTGAACCCGGTACGCGCCGCCTGCGCGGCACACCGCCACCGATATCGAGACCGGGGCCTCGGCCCCAGGCAAGGAGCTCCATGCTGCGTCAACCCCGCTCGGTGCTGGCCGTGGCCTTCGCCAGCATCATCGCCTTCATGGGCATCGGTCTGGTGGACCCGATCCTCAAACCGATCGCCGATGAGCTGGGCGCCACACCGTCGCAGGTCTCGCTGCTGTTCACCAGCTACATGGCGGTGATGGGGCTGGCGATGCTGCTCACCGGCGCGGTCTCCAGCCGGCTCGGTGCGAAGACGACGCTGCTGCTGGGCCTGGTGGTGATCATCGTCGGCGCGGGGATGGCCGGCACCCAGGACGCGGTCGCGGGGATCATCGCCTGGCGGGCGGTCTGGGGGCTGGGCAACGCGCTGTTCGTGGCCACCGCGCTGGCCACGATCGTCTCCTCGGCGCGCGGCTCGGTCGGCCAGGCGATCGTGCTCTACGAGGCCGCGCTCGGCGTGGGCATCGCCGTGGGACCGCTGGTGGGCGGGCTGCTCGGGCACCTGTCCTGGCGGGGGCCGTTCTTCGGGGTCTCGGCCCTGATGGTGATCGCCGCGGTGGCCACCATCGTGCTGGTACCGCCCACGCCCCGGCCGCCGCGGGCCACCTCGCTCGCCGAACCGGTCGGTGCGCTGCGCCACGGCGGGCTGCTGATCACCGGCCTGACCGCGTTGCTGTACAACTGCGGCTTCTTCACCCTGCTCGCCTTCACCCCGTTCCCCCTGGACCTCGGTGCGCTGCAGATCGGCGGCATCTTCTTCGGCTGGGGCGCCCTGCTGGCGATCACCTCGGTGTGGGTCGCCCCGCGGCTGCAGCGCCGGTTCGGCACGCTGCGCCCGATCACCTGGGCGCTGCTGACCTTCGCCACGATCCTGGCGGTGATGGCGGTGTTCACCGACCACAAGGTGGTGCTCGCCCTGGGCGTCATCCTCGCCGGGGCCGCCCTCGGCATCAACAACACCCTCATCACCGAGACCGTGATGAAGGCCGCACCGGTGGAGCGCGGGGTGGCCTCGGCCGCGTACAGCTTCGTCCGGTTCGCCGGGGGAGCGGTGGCGCCCTGGCTGGCCGGCTACCTCGGCGAGCAGGTCAGCGTGCACCTGCCGTTCTGGGTGGGGGCGGTCTCGGTGCTCGCCGCCGCCGTGCTGATCACGGCCGGGCGCAGGGTGTTGGCGCACGTGGAGGAGACCGCGGTGCCGGAGGGCTCGGTGGCCGAGGCCCAGGAGCTCACCGCGGCCGACTCCTGAGCGGCCGGTCCCTGCCGGTGACGGTGTCCGTGCCGACACTGTGATGATGCCCACGCCCGGGATTTTGGGCAGCGGGCCCGGCTCCGGTAGAGTCAACCGGCGGTAGCGCGATTGCGTGCCGGGCCACAAGCCGACAGCACGCAGACGCGATACCCCAATGGGGTATGGTGTAATCGGCAGCACGACTGATTCTGGTTCAGTTAGTCTAGGTTCGAGTCCTGGTACCCCAGCGGAAGAGCGTTCCGAGCACCGTCTCGGTTCCGGTACGATCTTCTCTCGTTGCCCGGCCCCGTCGTCTAGTGGCCTAGGACGCCGCCCTCTCAAGGCGGTAACGCCGGTTCGAATCCGGTCGGGGCTACGAGTGCGAGACCCCCAGCCGACACTGGCTGGGGGTCTCGTCGTCTCTGCGGGGCTCTCGCTGCGCGGACGAACGTCCGCGTGAGCCGCGCTGGG
>CAZMDO010000228.1:0-2275 GCA_964564445.1 uncultured Ruaniaceae bacterium
CGGCGGGCGACGGCGAGCTTCCGCGGGCCCCTCTTCGGCGGATTTCGGCGGGCCCAGCTTCGGCGGGCTTCGGCAGCTGGAACGCCTGCTCGTGACCCGGGGGCACGAGTCATCGGACCAGCTGCCGAGTGAATGGATTCAACCCGAGGGGGCGAGGCGGCGGGCCAGGGCCGCGCAGACCACGAGCTGCAGCTGGTGGAACACGATCACCGGCACCGCGATCGTGGCCGCCGTGGCCGGGGTGAAGATCACCAGCGCCATCGGCAGCCCGGTGGCGAGCGACTTCTTCGACCCGCACATCAGCAGCGCGATCCGGTCACCGTGGTCCAGGCCCAGCAGGCGACCGCCGAACCAGGTGGCCGCGAGCAGCACCGCCAGCAGCACGCCGCTCAGCGCCAGCAGCGCCACCAGCATCCAGGCCGAGACCTGCTGCCAGACCCCGTCCGCGGTGGCCGAGAGCACCGCGCCGAACACCAGCAGCACCACCGTCCCGCGGTCGAGGACCTTGGTGATCGACCTGTGCGCGCGCACCCAGTCGCCGAGGAACGGCTGCAGCAGCTGGCCGACCACGAACGGCAGCAGCAGGTGCAGCAGCACCGCCTGGATGCCACCCATCCCCTGACCGCCGCTGGCGCCCATCAGCCACAGCACCAGCAACGGGGTGAGCACCATCCCGGCCACGTTGGAGATCGTCGCCGCGCAGATCGCCCCGGCCACGTTCCCGCGGGCCACCGACACGAACGCCACCGAGGACTGCACGGTGGAGGGCAGCAGCGTGAGGTAGAGCATCCCGGCGGCCAGCGCCGCCCCGAGCAGCGGTTCGGCGACCGCGGCGATGAGCAGACCGAGCAGCGGGAAGAGCACGTAGGTGGCGGCGAAGATGCCGCCCTGCAGCCGCCAGTTCTTCAGGCCGCCGAGCACCTCCCGGGTGGACAGCCGCAGGCCGTAGACACCGAACAGCAGGAAGATCGCCACGTCGCCCACGGTCTGCACACCGTCGACCGCGGGCGCCGGGAGCGGCAGCACCAGGCCGAGCACCAGCGCCAGCAGGATCAGCACCACGAACGGGTCGATCCACGCGCGCACCCGCCTCATCGCCGGCCCGCCCGGCGCACCCTCTGGAGCATCCCGCCAGGGTAGTGGGCCGCATGGGCCGGAAGTTCACCGCCCCGTCGTCGCCCGGTCACATGCTGCTCGCGGGCACCTCACCCGAGCTCGCTTCACTGGGTGGCGAACGAGGGAATCACCGCCCGGACGGCGGCGCCGCAGCGTCAACCGCAGCACGCGGCACCAGAGCGCACCGGCGGCGGTCCCGCCCTGATCCCGACGGAAGCGAGGTCCCATGGCCGTGCTCCTCCCGGGCCTGCGCCGACCCCGGGCCGGCGCCCGGCCGGCCACCCGCCCCGTACCGGCACCCCGGCGCAGGTCGCCCCAGCTCACCCGCCGGAACCTGCGCGAGGGTCTGCTGTTCTGGGCGCTGATCGCCCCGAACCTGGCCGCGATCGTGGTGTTCAGCTACTACCCCACGCTGTACAACGTGGTGCTCAGCTTCACCGAGTGGGACTTCGTGCAGCCGGCGCCGGTGATCGTCGGGCTGGAGAACTACGTCGAGCTGTTCCAGCCCGGTTCGATGCTGATGGAGGCGCTGAGCAACACGGCCCTGTTCGTGCTGGTGGCGGTGGTCGGCACCCTGGTGGGCGGGCTGGCGATCGGCCTGCTGCTGGCGCAGAAGCTCCGCTTCACCGGACTGGTGCGCACGATGGCGTTCGCCCCGCACATGCTCCCCGGTGCGGCGATCGGGGTGCTCTGGCTGTTCATGTTCGACCCGAACTACGGGCTGAGCCGCTGGCTGTTCGGCCTGATCGGGATGGACTCCCCGCACTGGACCACCACCTCGGACTTCTCCCTGTGGGCGATCATCATCGCCTACGCCTGGCAGCGCCTGGGGTTCGTGGCGATCATCTACTACACCGCGATCCTCGACCTGCCCAAGCACGTGTACGAGGCCGCCGCCCTGGACGGCGCGCGCGGGCTGAAGCTGTTCCGCCACCTCACCCTGCCGCTGCTCTCCCCGGTGACGTTCTTCCTGGTCGTCACCGGCGTCATCGCCGCGGCGCAGACGTTCGACATCATCGCCACCCTCACCGGCGGTGGCCCGGGTACCTCGAGCACGACCCTGCCGTGGATGATCTACGACCAGGCGTTCGTCGACTTCAACATCGGCACCTCCGCCGCCACCGCCACGGTGATGTTCGTGCTCCTGATCATCGTCACC
>CAZMDO010000228.1:2375-4453 GCA_964564445.1 uncultured Ruaniaceae bacterium
CTGCCGGCCACGATCGCCCTGTACGTGCTGGTGGTGTTCACCTTCGCCGTGTTCGCCGTCCCGGTGTACTGGCTGTTCAGCTCGGCGCTGAAGCCGGAGCACGAGATCTACACCTACCCGCTCACCTGGCTGCCCAGCGAGCTGGCCTGGTCGAACTTCGCCGACGCCTGGACCTCCGCCCCGTTCGGCGCGTTCCTGAAGAACTCGATCATCACCACCGCCGCGGGCACCGCTCTGGAGATCGGGGTGGCCATCCTGAGCGCGTACGCGTTCGCGCACGTGCGCTTCCGCGGCAAGATGCTGGTGTTCGCGGTGATGGTCGGCTCGCTGATGCTGCCTGGGCACATCACCCTGCTGGTCAACTACATCACCGTGTCCAACCTGGGCTGGCTGAACACCTACCAGGGGCTCATCCTGCCCGGGATCGGGTCGGCGTTCGCGATGTTCCTGCTCTACCAGCAGATGCGCCAGGTCCCCGCCGAGCTGGTGGATGCCGCCATGGTCGACGGCGCAGGTCACCTCCGCAGGCTGGTCACCGTGGTCATCCCGCTGGCCAGGCCGATGATCCTCACCGCCACCCTGATCGTGCTGATCGCCAAGTGGAACGACTTCGTCTGGCCGCTGATCGTCACCTCTACGGCGGACATGCGCACGCTGCCGATCGGGCTGATGTTCCTGCGCAGCCAGGAGGGCTACGACTCCTGGGGCCCGGTGATGGCCGGCACCGTGATCGTGGCACTGCCGATGCTGGCCGTCTTCTTCCTCGCCCAGCGGCGCATCATCGGCGGCCTGACCGCCGGGGCGCTGAAGGGCTGAGGCACCGGTGCCGCGACCAGAGCGCCACCAGCACCCCAGACCACCGCAACACCAGAGATCAACTGAAGGAGCGCCGTCGTGCACGACCTTTCCCTGACCCGCCGCCACCTGCTCTCCGCCCTCGGGCTGGGTGCCGGGACCGCCGCGCTGGCCGCCTGCACCGGGCCGGTCTCGGCCGAGCAGAACGCCGGTGGCAGCACCTCCAACCTGCGCCCGGAGATGAGCCAGGCCGCCCTCGGGGAGATCCCGAGCCAGTACACCGGCCGCACGAACATCCTGTTCTGGGCGCCGTGGACCGGTGGCCTGTTCGACGCCGTCTCCGAGCTGTTCACGATGTTCAACGACTCCCAGTCCGAGATCTACGCCGCGATCGAGTCGGTGGGCGGGTACGCGGACCTGAACACCGCGTTCACCGCGGCGCTGCAGGCCAGGACCGTGCCGGACATGGTCTGCTTCCCGGAGCTGCAGTGGCTGCAGTTCTACTTCGCCGGGGCGCTCACCCCGCTGGATGAGCACTTCGACGCCGACTGGAACCTCGACATCTACCTGCAGAACTATGTGGGTGAGGGCAAGGCCGGCGAGGAGACCTACGTGGTGCCGTTCGCCCGGTCGACGCCGCTGTTCTACTACAACAAGACCCTCTTCTCCGACCTGGGTCTGCCGGTGGACACCCAGTACACCTGGTCCCAGCTGCGCGAGCTGGGCAGCGAGATCGCCTCGGTGACCGAGGCCGGGCAGCCGGTGAAGACGTTCGCCTACTCCGGCGGCGACGGCTGGTACGCCTCCTCCTGGTTGTGGGCCTTCGACGGCGAGTGGTCCGACGGGCTGACGGTGATGCCGGACGAGGCGCCGGTGCGCGAGCTGATGACCTTCGCCAAGGAGTGGGTGCACGTGGACGGCACCGCCTACATGGCCCAGGCCGCGCACACCGACTTCCAGACCGGGCTGGTGGCCGCGGTGCACGGGTCGACCGCCTCGATGCGCGGGCTGACCGAGGCGGTGGACTTCGAGCTCGGCGCGGCCTACATGCCCGGTGAGGTGAACCAGCCGCCGCTGGTGCCCACGGGCGGGTCCGGCTTCTCCCTGGTGCGCACCGAGTCCCAGGAGCGTCAGGACGCGACCGCGGAGCTGCTGAAGTTCCTCGGCCGCCCGGAGATGTCCGCCTGGTGGCACATCCACTCCGGGTACGTGCCGATCGTGCAGGCCGCCCGGGACGAACCGGAGGTGGTGGCCCTGCACGAGGAGGACCCGAACTTCACCGT
>CAZMDO010000229.1:0-4428 GCA_964564445.1 uncultured Ruaniaceae bacterium
GGGCTCGCGTGGACGATTGGTGGTGCCATCACACCAGTGATCGTCCACGCGAGCATCGTGTATGTGGCCCGGTGGTCGCCTCAGCCCGCGGGTGCCACGGCGAGGATGCGGTCCAGGCGGAACTGACGGTCTCCCTCTCGGCTGTGGCAGTAGCCGAACAGGTAGGGCCCCTGCACGCTCAGCCCCGAGACCACCCGCGCGCTGACGTTCCCCGACGTGGACCGGTAGTGCAGGAACACCGCACGCCCCGTGGTGACCGCATCGGCCAGGTCGCGTGCCTCGGCCGATGTCAGGTGGCGGGCCGTGGCCGTGATCCGGTGCTCCAGGTCCGCATCCGTGTGCCCAGCCGGTGGGGCGTCCCCGGCAACCAGCCGTCGTGCCGCCGCGGCCGGGGGCTCCGGCTCGGCGGGGACCGGTGCCGGCCGACCGGTCATCTCGGCCAGGAACTCCTCCATCGCGGCACGCAGCTCCGCACCGTCCAGGGACTCATCGTCGGCGTCCGGCGCGACCGCTCGGTCCGGCGCTCGGTTCCCGCCCGGGGTGGCGTCCTCGCCCGGGGCTGCGTCCCCGGCCGGGGTGACCGACCCGGGAACGCGACGCAGCGCGACCACCGGTGACCCGCCGTCGTCGACCTCGACCGGGAGGTACCCGGCCTTGCGCAGCGCAGACAGCACCTGCTCGGGGGAGCGGGCGGAGGTTGCCACGGTGGGCGCCACCAACGTCAGCGAGAGGGCGCGCAGACCGCGGGCGGCGACCACCTCCGCGAGCAGCGGCTCATCGGTGCTGGTGAGCACGGTCGCCGCGGGGCGCACCTGCAGGTGGCCGTGCTTGCGGCCCACGTCCCGCAGCAGGTACTCCAGGGCCTGCGGCAGCGGCCGGTCGGCCAGGGTGCGCAGCGCACCGACCAGGTCGTCGACGGCGTAGCCCGAGTCGAGTGCGTCCCGCACCGAGTCTGTGCTCACCCGCCAGGTCCCGGCCACCCCGTGCCCCTCCCGTCGCGCCAGCGCATCGAGCAGGTCCACCGCCTCCGGGTCGGGGCTGCCCGGGACGACGATCGTCAGGTCCGAGCCGAACATCACCTCGGTGCTCGGTGCCGGGAGCGCCTGGGTGAGCAGGTCGGTCGTGGCAGCCAGGTCACCAGAGGCGATCAGACCGGCGACCGGTGCCGGTGCGCCGTCCACGAACAGCCCGAGCTGGTGGCCTTCGGCCCAGAAGGTGGCGATCGTCTCGGCCGGTGGCGCGACCATCGGGTGATACCACGCGACCAGCGCGGCCAGCTCCTCGACCGCCACCACCCCGCTGCCCCCGAACGCGCTCAGCAGCCGGGCCAGGACGAGTCCGACCGGCAGCTGGGAGTCGGCCGGAACCTTGCCGAACAGCGGCAGGTAGCTGCCGTCGTCGTCCCGTTCCCGGGTGGGAGACACGGTCAGCGGCAACCAGGCCTCGAGCAGCTCGGCCGCGCGCCGTGCCGGTGGCAGGCGGCGCCAGCTGTCGAACTCCTCCGCAGTGGTCACCTGCTGGCCGGGCTCGGCGATCAGGCCGATCTGGTCGGCCAGCGACAGGGCCAGGCGCACGGTGCCCACCGAGGTGCCGAGCTCCTTGGCGAACCGGGCCAGCTCGCGGGCACCGACGCCGCCGCTCTTGTTCGCCTTCAGCGGTCTGCGGCCGGCGGACTCGAGGATCGCCATCGCGGTGCCGAGGAACTCGGTGAGCGCGCCGGCGCTGGCCTGCCCGATCCGCTCGGCGGGCACCGGCGTGGTGGCCACCAGTGGGGCCCCAGCGTCGAAGCCGAGGCGGAAGTCCGGCGGCGCCAGGGCGAGGTACACCTCGGTGGGCATCTCGACGTTGGCGGCGACGGCCCACATCGAGTACCCGTACGCCAGGCCTGCTCCTGTCGCCCACTGCCACAGCGCGTTCTGGGCGGCGTAGTCATCCGGGTCGTAGCCGTACTCCTCGTCCAGGTCGACCTCGTCCTCCGCCGCGGTCACGGTCTGGGCTGCGGCCAGCCGGGCGCTCACGTGCGCGGTGAGGCTGGCGAGCACGTCGTCCGGGGCGTCGGCCGCGATGCGGCGCAGCGCTGCCGGGTCGCTGATCACCCGGTGCACCGCGGCGAGCATCTCCGCCTTCCGCGTGGGTGCCTTGACGCCCCAGGCGCGCAGCACGGCGCGCAGCTGGTCGACCGTCAAGTCATCGAGGATGGCTCGAGCCGGCCGGGCGAGCGCGAGCGGTCCGATGATCACCTGGTCAAGGCCGGGGTTCGTCCGCACCAGGTCGCCGTCGCGCCACGCCAGCCCGAACCCGGCGGCCTCGTCGATCCAGTAGTCGAGGTGCGCGCGGTGCTGCTGGGCGTCCGCGCCACCGGAGTCCAGGAGCTGAGCCAGCCGGTCGGTGGTGGCGCCCGCGCCCAGCGCGCTGGCGGTCTCGACGAGCTGCAGCAGCGGCGCCGGGGAGGCCATCAGCGCCTGACTGGTCGTGGCCGGGTGCGCCAGCCGGGTGGCCAGGTCATCGAGGTCGCGGACCGGTGCTCCGCGCAGGATGAGCGGGTGGCCGGCCAGCAGGTGTTCCAGCGCCGGGCTGTCGAGGGTGTCGAGCCAGTCGCGGAGAGTCTCAGGCATGCCTCCAGTGTGAGGGGTGCGGTGTGGGCGAGTACAGCCCAGGGCGGCGGGATGTGGACGGGCCGGTGCTCGAGGGGTGCCTGGACGGCCGGTGCGCGATGGTCTACCAGGTCAGGGTCCGGATTCCCGGGTAGGCGGTGATGCGGCGGTCCTGGGTGACGATCACCAGGCCCTCGATCGTCGCCTGCGCGAGGAGCATGCGGTCGAAGGGGTCGCGGTGCGGCCAGTCCATCCCTCCGGCGTGCAGCATGTGTGCCGAGGTGAGCGGCAGCTCCGTGGCGAGAAAGCTGCTCAGCACGCGGTGCCAGCCGGTGATGACGCCCTCCCCGCCTGGAAGCTTGCCGAGTCTGGTCTTCAGGGCGATCTCCATGGCGCTCGCGCTGGAGATGGTCCGTTCGGCGGCGTTCACCAGCTCGGTCCGCACATGGTCGGCTACCCGGTCCGCGTCGTTCGCGAGCCAGAGCAGCACATGGGTGTCCAGCAGGTATCTCACAGACCGCCCTCCCACCCGGACAGCTGCTCGTCGCTGAGGTCCTCGAAGAATGCCGCACCCACCTCGAGGCCGGGGACGAGCCCACCAAAGACCGGCTGCACCGGTGTGCTCGGCCGGAGCTCGGCAACCGGTGTGCCCGCTCGGGCGATCGTGATCGTCTCGCCTGCCTCGACGCGCTTGAGCAGCTCGGACAGCCGGGTCTTGGCCTCCTGCACGTTCACCACGTCGCTCACCCCACCAGCATAGGGTTGGTCTGGTCAGGTTGACCAGACTAGCTATGGATCTCTCCGCCAGCGTGCCGACCCAGAGGGAGCGACGCGGCTCCGGAGTGGCCGAGTGTGGATGGCGTGGCAGAAGGACCGGGCGTCAGAAGCCGAGGCTGCGGGCGACGCTGCGGATCTCCTCGGCGCTGGCGCGCAGGCCCGCGACCTCGTGGTCGGTCATCGGCACGTGCAGCTGGCGCTCGATCCCGCTGGCGCCGACCACCGAGGGCACGGACAGGCACACGCCCTCGATACCGAGGTGGCCGTCGACCATGGTGGAGACCGGGAGCACCCGGTGCTCGTCCCGCAGGATCGCCTCGATGATCCGGCAGGCGGAGACCCCGATGGCGTAGTTGGTGGCGCCCTTGCCGTCGATGATCTCGTAGGCGGCGTGCACCACCTCGTGGGCCATCTGGGCCCGCTCGGCCTCGTCGATCAGCTCGGTGACCGGGATGGTGCCGGCGGTGGCGGTGCTCCACAGCGGGATCTCGCTGTCGCCGTGCTCGCCGACGATGTTCGCGTGCACGTTCTGCACCGCGATGCCCAGGCGGGCCGCGATCAGGCCGCGGAGCCGGGCCGAGTCCAGCACGGTGCCCGAGCCGAAGAGGCGGTCCGGGGACATCCCGGTCAGCTGCTGGGCCACGTAGGTGATCACGTCCACCGGGTTGGTGACCATGATGATGATGGCGTCTGGGGCGACCTCCACCAGCTGGGGCATCAGGGTGCGCATCAGGGCGGTCGTGGAGGCGGCGAGGTCGAGACGGGTCTGGCCCGGTTGCTGCTTCGCACCGGCGGTGACAGCGATGACGTCCGCACCGGCGCAGACTCCGATGTCGTCCGAGCCCTCCACGTGCGCCACCGGCACGAACTGCAACCCCTGGCGGAGGTCCAGCGCCTCGGCGCGCACCTTCGCGGCGTTGATGTCATACAGCGCCACCGACCTGGCCAGGCCGCGCATCAGTGCCGCATACGCGAGCGTGGAGCCGACCGAGCCGGCGCCGACGATCGCGAGCTTCGTGCCCGTGCTGCTCTCGATCACCCCTCCATGGTCCCAGGT
>CAZMDO010000230.1:0-3209 GCA_964564445.1 uncultured Ruaniaceae bacterium
CACCGTCTCGGCGCCGTCCACCTGCACGGTGATCGCGCCGGACTCCCGGGTGGCGCGCAGCCGCGCGGCCGGGGCGAGCTTCGCCTGCTGCAGGTCGCGCATCAGCGCCACGTCCACCTGCAGCGGCTCCCCGATCCGGGTGACCACGAACTGGTCCTGACCGGTGCGCAGCGCCTCGGCCAGGGAGGTGCCGCGCTGCCCGTCCACACTGGTCTCGCCGAGCTCTTCCAGACCGGGGATGGGGTTGCCGTAGGGATCGTGCTGCGGGTGGTCGAGCAGGCCGATGAGCCGCTGCTCCACCTGGTCGCTCATCACGTGCTCCCAGCGGCAGGCCTCTTCGTGCACGTGCGGCCAGTCCAGCCCGATCACGTCGGTGAGCAGCCGCTCGGCCAGCCGGTGCTTGCGCATCACCCGGGTGGCGCGGGCCATGCCCTCGTCGGTGAGCTCCAGGTGCCGGTCGCCGGTGACGACCATCAGCCCGTCCCGCTCGAGACGGGCCACGGTCTGGGAGACGGTAGGACCGGAGTGCCCGAGGCGCTCGGCGATCCGGGCACGCAGCGGCACGATGCCGTCCTCGATGAGCTCGAAGACAGTCTTCAGGTACATCTCCGTCGTGTCGATGAGATCGCTCACGGGGCCCTTCCCTCCATGGCTGCCGGTGCAACCACCACCCTATCTGGCAGGTCGCCTCCGGGGGGTGGTTCCCGGTCAAGGAGAGACAGCGGTCACCATCTGGGCGGCCGCCGCACCCAGCGCCGGGCACCTGGGATGATGGGCGCCATGACGACGCTGGCCGTGCCCACCGACCTCCTGCCCGCCGACGGTCGCTTCGGGTCCGGGCCCAGCCGCATCCGCCCGGCGCAGTCCGCGGCGCTGGCCGCCGTGGGCAGCACGCTGATGGGCACCTCGCACCGGCAGGCCCCGGTCAAGCACCTGGTCGCACGGGTGCGCGCGGGCCTGCGCGAGCTGCTGGACGTGCCGGCGGACTACGAGGTGGTGCTCGGCAACGGCGGGTCCACGTTCTTCTGGGACGCGGCCACGTTCGGCCTGATCCGCGAGCGCTCCCAGCACGTGGCTACCGGGGAGTTCGGGGCGAAGTTCGCCACCGCCGCCACCCGGGCGCCGTTCCTGGCCGAGCCGCAGGTGGTCCGCGGTGAGCCCGGCACCCTCGCGCTGCCCACCCCGGCCGAGGGGGTGGACGCCTACGCGTGGGCGCAGAACGAGACCTCCACCGGCGTCCTGGCCCCGGTGCGGCGGGTCGCCGACGACGCCCTGATGCTGGTGGACGCCACGTCGGCCGCCGGCGGCGTGCCCGCCGACCTGTCCCAGACCGACGCCTACTACTTCGCCCCGCAGAAGGCGTTCGGCTCCGACGGCGGGCTGTGGCTGGCGGTCCTCTCCCCCGCGGCGCTGGCGCGGATCGAGGAGCTGGCCGACCGGTGGGTGCCGGAGTCGCTGTCGCTGGCGGCCGCGGTGAGCAACTCCCGCAAGGACCAGACGCTGAACACCCCGGCGATCGCCACCCTGGTGCTGATGGCCGAGCAGATCGACTGGATGCTGGAGAACGGCGGTCTGGAGTTCGCCGCCGGCCGCTCGGCCGCCTCGGCGCAGATCCTGTACTCGTGGGCGGAGAGCCGGGAGTACACCGACCCGTTCGTGCAGCAGACCGACGCGCGCTCCCCGGTGGTGGGCACGATCGACTTCGCCGAAGAGGTGGACGCCGCCCGGGTGTGCACGGTGCTGCGGGAGAACGGGGTGGTGGACGTCGAGCCCTACCGCAAGCTGGGCCGCAACCAGATCCGGGTGGGCATGTATCCCTCGGTGGACCCGGCCGACGTGCAGGCGCTCACCGCGTGCGTGGACTACGTGGTCGAGCACCTCTGATCCGCCGAGCGGTCCGTTCCATCCCGCGAGGGTGGCCGCATCTTCAGCCGAACACGCCCAGGGCGCCGAGGCCGCGCAGCGTGCCGGCCTGCCAGGAGGTCCAGAGCACGACGGCGGTGCTCACCAGGGCGGTCCCGGCCAGGACCGCATCGCCCACCTGGAGCGGGGAGGGTGCAGCGATCGTCCGCGGCCCGGCGCCGAGCCCGCGGGTCTCCAGGGCGATCGACATCCGCTCCCCGCGCCGCAGTGAGGTCACCAGCAGGGTGAACGCGGCCCGGGACAGCGCCCGCGGGGACCGGGACGGGCCGCGGCCCCGGCGGCGCGGGTCGCGCACTGCCTGCGCGGCCCGGATCGTGCCCCAGGTCTCCGGGAGCTGTTCCAGCAGCCGGTAGCCGGCGAGCACGGCGTAGGCGAACCGGCCGTCCAGGCGCAGGTGCTGGTGCATGCTGGTCATCAGCCGGGCGCCGTCGGTGGTGAGCACGAACGTCACCGAGGTGATCCCGATCAGCAGGGTGCGCACCGCCAGCCCGGCACCGATGCTCACCCCCTCGGCGGTGATCGGCACCGGCCCGAGCCGGGCCACCAGCTCCCCGGGCCGGGTGCAGGCGTTCACCAGCAGCAGGCTGAGCGCGAACGCGGCGAACGGCAGGTGGGCGCGCAGCAGCGTGCCGGCCGGGATGCGGCCCGCGGCCAGCGCCACCGGCCAGGCCAGCAGGTAGAGCACGCCGGGGGTGACCGGGTCGGTCACGGCGGTCAGCACCAGGCAGATGACGAGCAGCACGGCGAGCTTGACGGTGGGGTCGCGCCGGTGCAGCACGGAGTCCACCGCGAGCGGGCGCCCGAACGCCGGCCTCATGCCGCCACCTCCCCGGCGGTGGCCTGTGCCTCGAGCAGACCGAGCACCTGCCGGGCACGGCCCAGCCCGCCGAGGGAGGCCGGCCACGCGGCCAGCAGCGGCGGCAGGTGCAGTCCGGCGCGGGCGAGCACCGCCGGGGTGAGCACCTCGTCCACGCTGCCGCGGGCCACCGGGCGCCCGTCGGCGAGCAGCAGCACCTGGTCCGCCAGCCCGGCGACCAGGCGCAGGTCGTGGCTGACCAGCACCACCGCCCGGCCCTCGTCGGCGAGCCGGCCCAGCTCGGCGGCCACCGCAGCGGTGGTGCGCCGGTCCTGACCGAAGGTGGGTTCGTCGGCGAGCAGCACCTCGTCGTCCATCACGGTCATCGCCGCCAGGGAGAGGCGGCGCTGCTGGCCACCGGAGAGGCGGAACGGGTCGGCTCCGGCCCGCCCGGTCAGGTCGTAGCGGTCCAGCACGGCCGCCAGGTCGG
>CAZMDO010000230.1:3309-4401 GCA_964564445.1 uncultured Ruaniaceae bacterium
CCAGCCATCCCGTAGCCGATCTCCTCGGCCACGGTGCGCGCGAGGAACTGGTGCTCGGGGTTCTGGAACACCATCCCCACCCGCGCCCGGCCGGAGATCCCGGTCGACTCCAGCAGCCCGGCCATCCCGAGCAGCAGCGAGCTCTTCCCGGACCCGTTCACCCCGAGCACCGCGGTCACCTGCCCGGCGCGCAGATCCAGGTCCACGCCCTGGCAGACCACCTGCTCCCCGCGGCGCACCTGCGCCGACCGGGCCGCCAGCAGCACCGGCCCCGCCACACCCGACCACAGCCCGGCCCGCGGCCCACGCTCCGCCAGCTCGGCGAGCGCGCCGCCCAGATGACCCCGGGAGACCGGACGGCCCAGCGCCCGGGTGAGCTCCGCCGTCGCCGGCAGCCAGGACCCGGTGGCCGCGACCTCGGCGGAGGTGAGCACCTGATCGCTGGGCCCGTCGGCCACCACGCTGCCGGCGGCGTCGAGCACCACGCAGCGCGAGGGCAGGTCGCCGAGCTCGTCCAGCCGGTGCTCGATGAGCAGGCTCGCCCCGGGCAGACCGGCGAGCAGCGACCCGACCGACCGGGCGGCGGCGGGGTCCAGCAGCGCGGTCGGCTCGTCGAGCAGCAGCAGCTCCGGATCGGCCACCAGCGCCGCGGCGAGCGCCACCCGCTGCCCCTCCCCGCCGGAGAGCTCGCTGGTGCGCCGCCCGGCCAGGTGCCCGGCACCCACCGCGCGCAGCGCCCCGGCCACCCGCGGCGGGATGTCGCCGGCCGGCACCGCGCGATTCTCCAGCGCGAAAGCCACCTCGTCGGCCACGGTGGGCAGGCACAGCTGGTCGGCCGGGTCCTGGGTGAGGGTGGCCACCCGGGCGGCCAGGCGGGGCACGCCGGTGGTGCGCGGGTCGGCGCCGCACACGGTGACCTCGCCGGCGACGTCGGCCTCCACGGTCTGCGGCACCACCCCGGCCAGGGTGCGCAGCAGGGTGGACTTGCCCGCCCCGCTGGGCCCGAGCAGCAGCACCCGCTCCCCCGGCCCGACGGCGACGCTCACCTGGCGTAGGTGCGGTGCCGGGGCGCCGGGGTAGGTCACGGACAGG
>CAZMDO010000231.1:0-4378 GCA_964564445.1 uncultured Ruaniaceae bacterium
GCAGTGCGGAACGGGGTCCAGGCGCTCTGGAAGGTCTCCAGGGCGCGTTCCCCCTCATTGGTAACGGTGTAGTAGCGGCGCGGCGGCCCGGCACTGGACTCCTGCCAGCTGGTCTCCACCCACCCCGACCGGCGCAGGCGGGAGAGCAGCGGGTAGAGGGTACCCTCCCCACCGATGAGCACACCGTCCTCGGCGAGGCTGCGGGCGATGTCCCGACCGTAGGAGGCGCCGCCGCGCAGCGAGGCGAGCACGCAGTACTCGAGCACTCCGCGCCGCAGGTTCGTCAGGATGGCATCCTCACCAGGTACCATGCCTCACAAGGTACCTGGTGACGCGAGCCTGTGCAATCAGACCCTTGTACCAGGAGGAAGCCCGTGACATTATGGCTACATCCAAGAGTCA
This sequence comes from uncultured Ruaniaceae bacterium, assembly GCA_964564445.1. GTDB lineage: Bacteria > Actinomycetota > Actinomycetes > Actinomycetales > Beutenbergiaceae > Ruania. The sequence goes on from CAZMDO010000231.1 coordinate 403, forward strand.
AAAAGTGGCCACAAAGGGGCAGTGATGAGAGTCGGTGTTCGCGAGCTTCGAGACGGGCTGAGCAGGCACCTTCGTCGGGTGAGGGACGGACACACCGTGGTTGTGACCGAGCACGGCAACGTGATCGCGAAGATCGTGCCGGCCGCGGTGCCGACCAGGCTGGAGCAGCTGATGGCCGAAGGCAAGGTCGTGCCAGCGCAGCGTCGGAAGGAGGCATCCCCTGAGCCGCTCAGGTCCGACGCACTGGTCAGTGACCTGATCCGCGACCAGCGCCGGTGATCATCTACCTGGACACGTCCGCGCTGGTTCCACTGCTGATCCACGAACCCACGAGCTCCGCCTGCCGGGAAGCATGGGACGCGACAGACGGCGTCCTCGCCACCCGACTGGTCTACGTCGAGGCTGCGGCAGCCCTAGCGATGGCCGAACGGATGGGACGGATCACCGCACCCACCGCCACCACCGCTCGCGCCATGCTCGCGCGACTGTGGAAGTCGGTCATGGTCATAGAGATCGACGAGCCACTCATGCACGAAGCCGCGCGGATCAGTGTCGACCGTGGGCTCCGCGGCTATGACGCCGTGCACTGCGCAGCAGCGGCGACGGCCAATGACGACCTGCTCGTCGGAGTCGCCGGCGACCAGGCACTGATCGTCGCCTGGCAGGCAGAAGGAATCGCAACGATGGACACGAACGGGCCCCCGCACGCTGGCTGAGCACAGAGCCTGCCCGCGGTCAGGCGCTGGGCGGCCCGCCGAGCCACTCCACGGCTCGGCGCACCAGCTCCTGCGGGGTGAGCGCCACGTCCAGCGCCACCCCCGACTCGTCGGCCTGCAACGGCTCCAGGGTGGCGATCTGGGAGTCCAGCAGGGAGACCGGCATGTAGTGCCCCTCCCGGGCCGCCATCCGCTGCCGGATCACCTGGGCGGAGCCGTCCACCAGCACGAAGTCCACCGACGGCGGGCCGGCGCGGAGCACGTCCCGGTAGCTGCGGCGCAGCGCGGAGCAGGCCATGACCGTGGACTCCCCGGCAGCAGCCCGGTCGGCCATCCAGGTGGCGAGCTCGGCCAGCCAGGGCCACCGGTCGTCGTCGGTGAGCGGCTGCCCGGCGGCCATCTTCGCCACGTTCGCCGCCGGGTGGAACTCGTCCGCCTCAGCGAAGGTGAAGCCGGTGGCGGCGGCGATCCCGGTGGCGACCGTCGTCTTCCCGGACCCGGACACCCCCATCACCACGACGTGCCTGGTTACCATCCGCCGGCTCCTTGTCCTCGGGCGTCGTCAGCAGCTCGAGGCGGGCAGCCCACGAACCTGCACCGGCAGGGTACCGGGGGCGTCAGCGTTGCCGGCGAGCACGTCCGCGAGCGCGGTGAACGTTCCGGTCGTGTGCCCGAACGCGGCGAGCAGCACCGGCGCCTCCTGACCGGCCAGCAGCCACGGCCCGTCCAGGGTGATCACCACGTCCCCGGTGCCCGACGGAGTACCCGTGGTGAGCAGCCGCACGTCGGTGTCGGCGTCCTCCTCCAGCGGCACCACCTGCAGTCCGGCGGCCTCGGCGGCGGCCAGGAACCCGTCCCAGTCGTCCTTCGACCCGCCGCGCACGTGGATCCGAGGCCCAGCCAGCGCCACGCCGCACTCCCCCGCCACCTGGGTGATCGCCGCCCGGCTGAGCGCGAGCGAGGCCTGTACGCCCGAGCTCGCCTCGTCGGCGGCGACCGGTCCGGTGGCCTCAGCCGCCTGCGCCTGCCAGCGCATCATCGCGATCACCCGGCCCGCCGCCTGGTTCACTCGCTCCCGGTCCAACGTGCCGTCGGCCAGCGCAGCCACGATGGCCTGCTGGGCGGCGCCGGCGTCGCTGGGCGTGAGCAGCAGGTCCGCCCCGGCCGCCAGCGCCTGCACGGCGATCTCCTCGGTGCTGTAGGTGTTGGTCAGGGCCCCCATGTCCAGCCCGTCGGTGATGGCCACTCCGGTGAAGCCGAGGTCCTCGCGCAGGTGCTGATAGGCCACCGGCGAGAGGGAGGCGGGCACGCCCGGATCCCAGGCCTGCACGGAGATGTGCCCGACCATCACGGTGGCGGCGCCAGCCTCGATCCCGGCCTGGAACGGCACCAGGTCCCGTTCGGCGAGCTCGCCGGCGCCGGCCTCCTGCTCGGGCAGGCCCTGGTGCGAGTCCACCTGCAGCGACCCGTGCCCCGGGAAGTGCTTGAGGCTGGAGATCACCCCGCCGTCGGTGAAGCCGTGCACCGCGGCGGAGACCACACCGGCCACCAGCTCGGGGTCGTCGCCGGCCGACCGGGTGCCGATCACCGCGTCCTCGGCGCCGATGGTCACGTCCGCGACCGGTGCGAAGTCGAGGTTCAGGCCGCTGGCGCGCAGCTCGATCGCCATCGCCTCCGCGGCGGCGCGGGTCACGTCCGGGTCGTGGGCCGCGCCGTTGGCCATGAACGCCGGGAAGGAGGTCCACGGTCCGGTCCGGGCGCTGAGCCGCTGCACCGTGCCGCCTTCGTTGTCGACGGCGAAGATCGCCGGCCAGGACCGGCCCGCCTCGGACTGGGCTGCTTGGATCGCCTCCGCCGTGGCACGCACCTGCTCCAGGGAGCTGACGTTCTCGCCGAAGAGCACCAGTCCGGCCAGGTGGTAGCGGGCCAGCTGCTCGGCCGCGGCTGCTGGGTCGGTGCCCGGGTAGCGGGCGACGATGACCTGGCCGGCCACCTCTTCCGGGCTCATCGTGGCGGCGGTCTCGATAGCGGCCTGCACCTCCGGTTCGGTCGGTCCCCAGGGCAGCGGCTCCGGGGTGGGGCTGGGTGAGGGGGACGGGGCGGTGGTCGGTGGTGGGGTGGGTGTGGGTCCGCCGGCCGGGGCGGTGCAGGCGGTCAGGGTGAGCGCTCCGAGCAGCAGTGCTACCAGCGCCGCGAGCCCTGGTCGGTGCCTGCCCCGTGGTCTCATGCGACGGCGAGGACCTGGGTGAGCGGCATCCCGGAGTCGATGGTGATGTCCAGGTCGGAGGGTGGCAGACCGGCTGCCACCACCGCCGAGCCGAGCGCGGCGATCATCGCCCCGTTGTCGGTGCAGTACCGGATCGGCGGGATGCGCAGGGTGATACCGGCCGCCGCGAACCGTTCGGCGGCGAGCTCACGCAGCCTGCTGTTGGCGGAGAAGCCGCCGCCGACCACCACGGTGTCCACGCCACGGCTGGTGGCGGCGGTCAACGTCTTGGTGACCAGCACGTCCGCCACGGCCTCGGAGAAGGACGCGGCGATGTCCGCGGCGGGCAGCTCCTGGCCGGTGTCCTCGAATCCCTCGACCACGCGGGCCACGGCGGTCTTCAGCCCGGAGAAGGAGAAGTCGTAGGCGTGCTCGGCGAGGTCCTTGCGGCGGCTGAGCCCCCGCGGGAACGCGAACGCTGCCCGGTCGCCGCTCTGGGCGAGCCGGTCCACGTGCGGTCCGCCGGGGTAGGGCAGCCCGAGCAGCCGGCCGACCTTGTCGAAGGCTTCCCCGGCGGCGTCGTCGAGGGTCTGGCCGAGCTCGACCACGTCGGTGGCGATGTCCCGCACGTGCAGCAGGCTGGAGTGCCCGCCGGAGACCACCAGGGCGAGGAACTCCGCCGGGAACGGGCCGTCCACCAAGGTGTCCACCGCCACGTGCCCGAGGATGTGGTTCACCCCGTACAGCGGCACCCCGAGGGCCAGCGCGAGCGCCTTAGCCGCTCCGACCCCCACGGTGAGCGACCCGACCAGGCCGGGGCCGGCGGTCACCGCCACGGCGTCCACGTCCGCCAGGTCCACCCCGGCGCGATCGGTGGCGGCGGCCAGGGTGGGGCCGAAGGCCTCCAGGTGTGCCCGGCTGGCGACCTCGGGCACGATCCCGCCGAACCGGGCGTGGTCGTCCATCGAGGAGGCGGTCACGTCCACGAGCAGCTCGTGCCCGCGGACCAGGGCGATCCCGGTCTCGTCGCAGGAGGTCTCGATGCCCAGCACCA
>CAZMDO010000232.1:0-4364 GCA_964564445.1 uncultured Ruaniaceae bacterium
GAGCAACGGCCTTCTAATCCGTAGGTTGCAGGTTCGAGTCCTGCCGGGGGCACCACGCGATATGGCCTCTGACCTGCGCAAACAGGATATGGCCCGCTCCCCGTGCACCAACCGTGCACTGTCGGGTCAAACAGGATGGCCCGCACCGGTGGTCTAGACCGGTACGGGCCCGATGCAGAGAGGCCTGCACCATGCCTGAGACTACCCAACCGACCCGGACCGCACGGCAGTGGCCGTCCTGGGTCGCAACCGTGGCCCGTGACGCAGAGGACAACGCGATCCTGTGCTCGGGCGCCGCGCGAACGATCCAGATCACCGACACGTCCTCGGCGACACCGGCCACCATCGGCCTGTGCATCCGGCCTGAGCAGCTGCTCACCGAGCACGGAGCCACCGAGCCGGTTCTCGTCACCATGACGCCGGATGCACCCATGACTGTTCGTGACTTCACGCCCGCGGACGCTCGCCGGGTCGCTGCTGCACTGATCGAGGCAGCGGATCAGGTGGAGCGCACCGATCAGCGCACGGTCACCAGCACCACGGGCACGGCACCGATCACGTTCACACCCACCGAGCCGGGCGTGGTCCGCATCGACCTTGACGACGGCAGCAGCCAGGTCTACCGGGTCGCGGACCTGCTCGCGGCACTCGGCGGCGCACGGTGAACCCGCGCGGCCTGCTGAGCGCGATCTGCTCGGCGCTGGTCCGCGGCGTGTTCTGCTTCCTGGTGGCCTGCACCGTGATCCAGGTGGTGGGGCTGTGAGCGCCGTCGTCACCGACCGGGAGATGCACCGTCAGGTCACCGAGGCGCTGGCCGACCATGCCGATGACTTCGATGTCGAGGGCATCGTTGCCGCGCTGATCCGCTGGTACGGGCGCGTGGACGTCGGCTCCATCCCATCCGGACCGTTCTGGTCCACGGTGTACGCGCACCGTGCACGCGGTCACCGAGTGGCTCACCGAGGGTGCGTCGTGAGCGCGCTCCTGCCCTTGCAGCTCGTGGCGCTCCTGGGCGTCGCTGTCGTGACCGGGGTGGTGCTGGTGACCCTGCTCAAGCGCTGAGCGCTCCACAGTGCCTCAGGACGGCCACCACGGCTCTCCTGGGGCGCTGTGAGGCTCCCAGCCTCTCGGCGTCGCCCGGTGCCATAGACCGATCTGCCGGGGATGGGCGTCCTGGTCGTCGTCGTGGTGCGCACACGGCGGCCGGGGCCACACCTCAGACTCTCGGAACGCCGGGAGTCCCTGAGGTGTGCCCTGCGCGGCAACACGGGGGCCGGTCCGTGGGAGTCCGGGGCAGGGGTCAGGCTCTGGCGGCGGTCTCGTCGAAGGCTCTGAGAGCGTCCCGCGCGACTTCAGGATTACGGCGGACCGCCGCGCGGAGCTGCCGTTCTTGGAAGTCGCGACGGCCAGCCTCCACGGGCCTCTCCCAATCGGGACGAGGCTCCACCAACCGCTCAACGATCAAGAACTCGATTAAATCCTCGAGGGTCGGGCGAAATCGGCGCCCTCCGACCGGGAAATGAAGGCGACCAAGCTCTCGGCCCTTGCCACCACGCGCGGAGCACAGCGCCTGCCAGTGGTCGCTCTGAGCGACAATCTGCAGGTGCGCCTCAGGATATCCGTCGCCCTTATCTCGCTCATAGTCGACATGGAACAACTCTGCACTCAGATCCTCGCTGAGTGTGAGAGCGAGGGTGGACGATCTAACGGCCAGGTACTCGTTCTCTGGATCTGCGCACAGCCGGTAAGAGACGACCAGGAAAGCACTGGGCTTGCGATTTTTTAGACGTAGCGGGATACCCCTACGGACATCCCACTGTTGCTGCGTGAGGTCATAACCGACCCGGACGGAAGCGGTCTGCTGGTGAAGTACGGCAGTGAGACGGATCCCGTCGCATATGGTCCCGTTCAATAGGTCTGAGAGACTCGCTGCGAACGCGCGGCCTTGCCGCTCAAGGTCGAGGGCCATCGATCAGCAGCCCTCGGTCAGTGCCCTTCGCTCAGCATGTCTCCGATTGCGACCCATGCCATCCGGGACCGCAGGCTGGAGAACCGGCCCGCCGCAGCTTCGGCCATCAGCTCGTCCGCCGAGATGCCTGCACCGGTCAGGGCATTCTGCACCGCCAGGATGGCGTCATCTTCCGACGCTTCAATCACGTCGGGTACTACTGGGCCTTCGAGAACGCTTGTCATGAGCCTTGCCTCCTCCCGTGTGCTCATCATGCACCCCTTCCGTGCCGTCTGCACCCACATTCGAGCGCGATTTCGTCACATCTTGGCTGCGTCTGTCTCTGCGAACGCTACTGTCCAGCCCTGACACTCCGCCAGAGAGCCGTCACGGCCGCAGCGGCACTATCTCCCCGGTCGGCAGCATCCGGTACCGCGGGCCACGGAACGCCGCATACACGCCCGCTTCGCCCAGCGCGGCCAGGTCCAGGTGTCGGCGCTCGTCGGCGAACCCGTTGTGCTCGGCCCACGAACGCCGGAACGCCTTGAATATCTGCCAGCACGGATCGACCGGGCCGGCAAACGACGGCTGCCGGTAGTCGATGCCCAGCTCGGCCGCCAGAACCTCCACGGCCACCGGATCGGCCCACAGCACGCGGTCAGGATCGGTCAGCTCCACCGGAACCGCACCAACCTCACGGACCACCCGGCGACGGCGGCCATCAGCCGCCAGCCTTCCTGTACGCGCTCCACCGAGCCTCCGCAGCCCGGCGAGCGTTCGAGGACACGGCAGAGACCACCGAGCCGGCGCGCTCCCCGTCCTCCGGCAGGTCCAGCGCGGACAGCAGCCGGTGCAACACGATCTGTTGTTGGCGAGCCTCGGCGAACGCGGGATTGAGCACCTGCAGGCCTTGCGAGCCGGTCACCATCGGACCAGCAGCGGCGATCTGCCCGTCTCGGCATGACTGACTGCCCCTGTCGTAGGCATGATCCGGGGGGTGTTGTCACCGGGGTCGGTGGCGTGGGACGACTGCTGATAGGGACAGGGCCGCCTGCTCGTGGGTAGGTCTCTTTGTAACGTGGGTGCCAGCTTCCTTCGCCTGATCTGCGGCCAGTGACTAGCGAACAGGGAAGGGAACGCTGGAATGAACCGACCGGATTACGCGATCTTCCTCGGCCTCGATGTGGGGAAGGAAGAGCACCACGCCACCGGGCTGGACCGGGCCGGGATGCGGGTGCACGATAAACCGCTGTCGCAGTCACAAGAGCGGATCAGCGAGCTGCTGCAGGCCCTGTCCGCCCGTGGCCGGGTGCTGGTGGTCGTGGATCAGCCGGCATCGATCGGGGCACTGGCGGTGGCGGTTGCCCGTGATGCGGGCATCGACGTGGCCTACCTGCCTGGACTGGCCATGCGCCGCATCGCCGACCTGCATCCGGGCAATGCGAAGACTGATGCCCGCGATGCCTACATCATCGCCGAGGCGGCACGCTCGATGCCGCACTCCCTGCGCCGAGTCGATACCGGTGATGAGGCTCTGGCTGACCTGGAGGTCATCGTGGGCTATGACGACGACCTTGCCGGCGAAGTCACCCGGATCAGCAACCGTATCCGCGGGCTGCTGACCCAGATCAACCCCGGCCTCGAACGAGTCCTGGGACCGAAGATCACCCATCCAGCCGTGCTGGAGCTGCTCAAGCGCTTCGGCGGCCCGACCGGCCTCGCCACCGCAACTCGCCGCCAGCTGCTCGCGGTCACCAAGACCCGGGCGCCGCGCTCCTACACCACCCTCATCGACGATCTTCGCCATGCCCTGGATGCCCAAACCCTCACCGTTCCCGGCACCCGGGCAGCCGAGCTCGTGCTGCCACAGCTGGCCACGCAACTGACCGGCCTGCTGGCCCAACGCAAAGCCGCGGCCGAACAGATCGAGGAGATGCTCGATGCCCACCCTCTTTCCACGGTCCTGACCTCGATGCCAGGCATCGGCGTCAGGACCGGAGCACGCATCCTCCTCGAAGTCGGCGACGGCTCGGCCTTCCCCACCGCCGGACACCTGGCCGCCTACGCCGGACTCGCGCCCGTCACGCGACGCTCTGGCTCCTCCATCCGTGGCGAGCACCCCAGCCGAGCCGGGAACAAACAGCTCAAGCGAGCATTCTTCCTCGCCGCGTTCGCCTCCCTGCACGACCCGATCAGCCGCGCCTACTACGACCGCAAACGCGCCCAGGGCAAAAAGCACAACGCCGCCCTCGTCTGCCTCGCCCGACGCCGCATCGACGTCCTCCACGCCATGCTCAAACACGGCACCCTCTACGAACCCCGACCACCAGCCCACGCCGCTTGACACCGAACATAGGGACACCCCCTGTCGACTGGCACCATCATGACCAGATCGTGACCTGATCGTTACTTCCGG
>CAZMDO010000233.1:0-4352 GCA_964564445.1 uncultured Ruaniaceae bacterium
CGAAGGCCACGGTCGACACGGGCCGTTCCCGCCGGGGTGAGGAGGTCGTCGAAGGCGACCACCTCACCGATCACCGGGTGCAGCGCCTCGCGGGAGCGCGCGGCTTCGCGGTGCCCCCGGTAGGGCGGGCGCTGCGCTCCTCCTCGTCCGCCGCGCCTTCGCGGTGCCCCCGGTAGGGCGGGCGCTGCGCTCCTCCTCGTCCGCCGCGGCGCCTCGACTGGCGCCTCGGTGCCCCCGGCAGGACTCGAACCTGCAACCTACGGATTAGAAGGCCGTTGCTCTATCCATTGAGCTACGGGGGCGGACCGTTCAGGTCGGCTGGCGCCGCGACGCACGACCGGCCCGGGGGCCAGGATACCGGCCGTCCGGCGCGCAAAGTTGGTCCCAGGCGTGCTGGCACGGCAGGCTAGGGCCGTGACCACTGAATCCTCCGACACCAGGCCCGCGGGTGCGGATGAGGCCGTGGACCGTCCGGCACCGACCGCCGGCGGCGACCGGGTGCCGATGGTGGAGGTGATCGAGCACCTGCTGGCGAACCTGGAGGCGGCGTCCCTACCGCTGGACGTGCCCGGGGTGGAAGCCGCCCGCCAGGAGCGTGACCGGGTGGCCACCCAGGTGCGCCACCACCTGCTGCCCCGGCTGCGCAAGGTCGCCGCCCCGGTGATCGTGGTCGTCGGCGGGTCCACCGGGGCGGGCAAGTCCACCATCGTCAACTCGGTGGTGGCCAAGGAGGTCACCACCGCCGGCGTGCTGCGGCCCACCACCCGGGAGCCCATCCTGGTGGTGCATCCCAAGGACGCCGACCTGCTCGAGGGGCACCCGGTCGCCGACATCGCTCGGGTGACCCCGGAGGAGGTCGTCCCGCGCGGGATGGCGCTGCTGGACGCCCCCGACCTGGACTCGGTGCACGCCGCCAACCGCGGCCTGGCCGACGAGCTGGTCGAGCTGGCCGACCTGTGGGTGTTCGTGACCACCGGCTCCCGGTACGGGGATGCGGTCCCGTGGGCGCGGTTGCACTCCGCCCGGGAACGAGGCGTCTCCCTGGCGGTCATCCTGAACCGGGTCGACCCCTCCGCCCTGGCCACCGTCCGCCGGGACCTGTTCGACCGGCTGGAGACCCAGGGCTTCGGCTCCGTGCCGTTCTTCGTGATCGCCGACGTCGGACCGCACGAGGGCGTGCTCCCGACCGAACGCATCCGGGAGTTCACCCAGTGGCTCACCGTGCTCGGCGCGAAGAGCCAGTCCCGCAGCATCATCGCCCGCACGGTCCGCGGTGCCTGGCCGGCGCTGCGCCAGGACGTGCAGCAGGTGGCGGTCGCGCTGGAGGACCAGCGGCGCCACCACCTCTCCCTGCGGAACCAGGTCCGGGCCGCTACCACCGCCTCCGCCGAGCAGGTGCAGGCGGACCTGGCCGCGGGCGGGGCCGCCGTCGGCGCACCGACCACCACCTGGTTGGCCGGGGCCAGCAGCGGCGGCGTGCTCTCCCCGCTGGTCGCCCCGCCGGCGAACCTGGTGGAGTCCTGGCGCTTCCGCCGCGCGGCCAGCGCCCGCCGGGCCGCCCTCGCCTCGTTGCGCGAGGTGAGCATGAGCGCCACCCGCACCCTGATCGCCGAGGCCTGCGAACGGGCCGAGCGCGCGATCCGCACCGGCGCCGCGAGCACGGCGGGCGGCAGCCAGCTGGCCGCCCTGGTCAGCGCCGAGGACGCCACCACGGCGCGCACCGAACGCCTGGACGTGCTCTTCTCCGAGTGGGACGAGGTGGTGGCCGAGCTGTGCGCCACGCTGCCCTTCACCTCCGACGACGCGGGCCTGGACGAGGAGGGCAAGGTCGCCCTGGTGGAGGTGGCGGCGGTGGGCCTGGACGGTGCGGAACGTGCCGTGGCCAGGCTCCTGGCCGACCGAGGGACCGCCGTCGTGCGCCGGCTGCGCAACGACCTGTCCACCTGGGCGAGCGTGGCCGTGGCCGGGGAGGCGGACGTGTTCCTGGCCGCCCTGGCCACCCTCGGGGTGGATGATGGTGCCGCTCGGAGCCTTCGGCTGCGGGCCAGCGAGCTGAAGGGATACCAGTGAGTTCTACGCCGGAGACTGCGGTGCCGGCCGGGGGTGCGGGGCAGGAGCTGGGAGCGGACGTCGACCAGATCACCGCGGCGCTGGCCACCGCCGGTGCCCGGGTCCCCGGGGAGGTCGCCGCGGCAGCCCACGAGGACCTGGCCCAGGTCACCGAGCGGCTCGCCCTGGGGGTGGACTACACGGTGGTCGCGCTGGTCGGCGGCACCGGCTCAGGCAAGTCCTCGCTGTTCAACGCCCTCTCCTCGCTGCAGTTCGCCGATGTCGGGGTGATCCGCCCGACCACCTCCCAGGCAGCCGCCTGCATCTGGGGCAGCAAGGCCACCGCCCTGCTCGACTTCCTCCAGGTCGCCCCCGACCGGCGCATCCGGCGCGAGTCCGCCCTCGACGGTGACGCCGAGGAGGAGCTCTCGGGACTGGTGCTGCTCGACCTGCCGGACCATGACTCGGTGGAGTCCACCCACGCCGAGCAGGTGAACCGGCTGCTGCCGTTGATCGACCTGCTCATCTGGGTGGTCGACCCGCAGAAGTACGCCGACAACGTGCTGCACGTGGAGTACCTGCGGGCGCTGTCGGCACGGCACGAGGCGATGGTCGTGGTGATCAACCAGATCGACACCATCCCGGAGTCCACGCACGAACGGGTCCGCGAGGACGTGGCCCGCCTGCTGGTCGAGGACGGGCTGGCGGACGTGAAGATCGAGATGGTCTCGGCCCGCACCGGTGCGGGGGTGGACCGGCTCCGCGCGCTGCTCGCAGAGGTGATCGCCGGGGAGTCGGTGGCTGCCCGCACCGCCCGGGCCGAGGTGGCCGCCGTGCGCCGCCGCCTCTCCAGGCACGTGGGCGGCGAGGACCCGGTGCCGCCGGAGGCGGCGTCGGTGGCCGAGGACCTGGCCACCGCCTCCGGTGTGCCCTCGGTCGCGGAGTCGGTGCGCCGCGCCGTCGCCTCCCCGCGCGCCGTGGCGCTCGCCGAGGTGCAGCGCCCGGCGAGCAGCCGCACCGCGGCGATCCGGGACCGGTGGTTGGGTCTGGCCACCGCCGGGCTGCCCGCTCCCTGGGCGGAGGCCGTGGTCGGTGCGGTCGCCGAGGAGAGCGCCTTCGACGACCACGTGTGGACCGCGTTGCACGGCCAGAGGCTGCCCAGCGGCACCGACCGGGTCGCGGCCGGGCAACGGATGGCCGGGCTCGCCGCCGGGGCGCTCGGCCTGGTGCTGCTCATCGTGGGGGCCGCGCTGTTCTCCTCCTCGACCCCTCTCGGCGGGTCGCTCGCCGGTGCCGGCGCCGCGCTGCTGCTGGTCTGCCTGGTGCTGGTCCTGGTGGCGCGCAGCCACCGGCGCCGTACCTCCGGCGAGCGCTCCGAGGACTACCTGCAACGCACGACGGCGGCACTCACCTCGGTCGTCACCGACGACCTGGTCAGGCCTGCTGAAGGTCCGCTCGAGGAGCACCGGCGTGCGCGGGCGGGCATCCGCGGCGATGCCCCGTTGTCCACACCCCGGGGGTAGACCGTCCGCGGTGCAGGTGCGACCCGGGTGAGGGTGGTCCCGCGCACCGGACCAGCCGGTGCCTGAGCACCTGGAGTCACCATGGTCAACGAGATCGAGGTCACCATCCGTGGCCACCTCGGCCACGATCCGGTCCTGATCACCAGCGAGGGCAAGCAGCCGTTCCTCCGGCTGAACGTCGCCAACACCCCACGGGTGCGCAGCCGGGAGGGGGAGTGGGGCGACGGCGCCACGCAGTGGTTCGCCGTCAAGCTCTTCGGCACCTTCGCCGAGCATGTCGCCACGAGCGTGCGCAAGGGCGACCCCGTGCTGGTCCGGGGCCGGCTGGAGCACGAGGAGTACCAGACCCGCGACGGTGAGGACCGCTGGACGGCGGTGGTCATCGCCGACGCCTTCGGCCCTGACCTGCGCACCGTCGTCGCGCACGTCGCCCGGGCGACGCGCCGCAGCGAGCCGGAGGACGGGGCGGACGGGCAGGGCGGCGAGGGTCAGGCCCCGGAACCGGCAGAGAGCGGCGGCACTGACGATGGCGCCCCGACGACCGACACCGAGCCGGGAGCAGTCGACGTCTCCGGGTTCCAGGAGGTCCCCGCCGAGGACCTCGACGCCGCCACCGAGGACACGATGGCCGCCCGGATGTCGGCCTGAGACGGCGACCGGCCCCCGATTGCCACTATCGGGGGCCGACGCCGTAAGGTGAGGATCTGATCCATTGCCGAACCGCTCATCGCTGGGAGAAAAGTGGCCGAGTACATCTACTCGATGGTGAAGGCGCGCAAG
>CAZMDO010000234.1:0-1232 GCA_964564445.1 uncultured Ruaniaceae bacterium
CTAGCCCCGGTCGACGGTGGTGAGGAAGGCACTGACCCGCTCCAGCACCTGCGCCGCCGCGGCCTGGTCGTAGTCGGCGCTGCTGGAATCGGTGAACAGGTGGGTGCTGCCCGGGTAGAGGAAGATCTCCAGCTCGGGGTGCTCGGTCTGCACGGTGCGCGCTGCGTCCAGGTCGCCGTCCCCGGTGAAGAACGGGTCCTGGTCCATCCCGTGCACCTGCACCGGCCGACCGTCGGGCCAGCCCCCTGCCAGCTGGTCCGGGTCGATGAAAGCGTGCAGGAACAGGCCACCGAGCGCCTCGGGTCGGGTCTGGAACAGCTGCTGGGCCGGCATCACACCGATGGAGAACCCGCCGAAGACCACCTGCCGCGGCAGCTGGTCGGCCGCCTCGACCCCGCGCCGGACCACCTCGTCGAACCCGATCGTGCCGGCGTAGCCGATCCCCTCGTCGATGCTCGGGAACGTGCGCCCCTCGAACAGGTCAGGGGTGTGCACGGAGTGTCCCTGCGCACGCAGCAGGTCGGCGAAGCTGCGCAGGCCGTCGGTCAGTCCGAGCACGTGATGGAACAGGACGATGTCGGTCATCCCGCCACCGTAGGGGGTGCTGGGCGCCCCGCGCCTCCCGAGCGAGGAGCGTGCCGCTGCCGTAGCCAGGGTGGGCAACTATCCTCGGACCATGCGTCGGCGCCTGAGCACCGCGGCCCTCCTGGCCGGAGTGGCCGCTGCGCTGCTGACCGGCTGTGGTGGTGCCGAGGAGCCCCCGCTGGAGCAGCCGACCACGCTGCAGCCCACAGAGGCTCCGGCGGAGCCGACCAGCGAGGGGGCAGACCCGACCGGCTCACCCACCGACGTCCCGGAGAACGTGCAGGCGGCCATCGACGATCTCGCCGAGCGGCTCGGCGTGCCCGCCACCAGCATCCAGCCCGGCCCGCTGGAGCAGGTCACCTGGTCCGACAGCTCGCTGGGCTGCCCGTCACCGGGCACGTCCTACGCGCAGGTGCTCACCGACGGGTACCGGGTGGTGCTCACCGCCGACGGCCAGGAGTACGCCTACCACGCCGGTGCCGACGGCGAGCTGTTCTACTGCGCCGACCCGCGGGACCCGGTGACCCCGGAGACCGAGAGCTCCTAGCCCGGTCCGGGCCGGGGGTCGCGCGGGGACGGACCGGCGGCCCGCGGCCTTGTCGCCTCGCTCAGGGCGCGGGGGGCTCGTCCTGCCGTCCCGGCGCGTG
>CAZMDO010000234.1:1332-4345 GCA_964564445.1 uncultured Ruaniaceae bacterium
GTCCGGGTCGAGAGCGTCGGCATCCCTGCGCTGCCGCTGCACGTCGGCGTGGGCCCGCTCAGCCACGGCATTCTCCTGCGCAGCCTCCCGGGCCAGCCGGTCCGCCTCCAGCTGGGCTGCCTCGGCGTCCAGCTGGGCCCGGCTGGCCTGCGCCTCGGTCTCCTTGGCGGCCACGTTCTGCTCCCGGGCGGCCAGCTCCTGCTCCTCGGCCCGTGCCCGCAGGTCCGCCGCCTGCGCCCGGTCGCGCTCCTCCTGCTCCCGACGCAGCCGGGCCTCCTCCTCCAGGCGGCGGCGTCGTCCGCCGGTCGCGGCCGCGATCACGGCCACGATGATCAGCACGACGATGATGATCGCGAGGACGATCCAGATCCAGGTGTCCATGAGCCTCTCCCGTTCGTTGAGGTTCTTACTCAACGCGACGTGGGCCCATCCCGCGACCTGAACGGTCCGATCCGGGTGGCGGCACGATGCGGTGCGGGCGGCACCGGCCGAGGACCTCGGACGTGGAAAGCTACCTCCCCACGGGCACCTGGCCCTACCGTGGGCGGATGGGAACTCTCACCGTCGAGGAGGTCCAAGACCGCCTGAGCGCGCACGTCGGCACCGAGGTGCCCGGCCTGACCTGGCTGGTCCGCACCGGTGACGAGGTGATCAGCGGAGCCCTCGGCACCCGCCGGACCGACGGCCAGGAGGCGCTCCACGTCGAGGAGATCTTCCGGATCTCCTCGATGACCAAGCCGATCACCGCCGTCGCCACGCTGATCCTGGTGGGGGAGGGACGGTTCGCCCTGGACGACCCGATCCATACCTGGCTGCCCGAGCTCGCCGACCGGCAGGTGCTCCGCACCCCGGGCGCCGCACTCACCGACACCGTGCCCGCCGAGCGAGCGCCCACCGTCCGCGACCTGCTCAGCAACACCCTCGGCTGGGGGATGGACTTCAGTCACCCGGAGGCCACCCCGTTCACCCGCCGCTGGGCCGAGCTGGGCCTGGGCGCTGGTCCCCCCGCCCCCGCCGAGCACCTGCCCGCCCAGGAGTGGCTGGACCGCGCGAGCACCCTGCCGTTGCAGCACCAACCCGGGCAGCGATGGCTGTACAACACCTCCTCGGTGGTGCTCGGCCTGCTCCTGGAACGCGCCGCCGGGGTCACGCTCGAGCAGCTGCTCAGCGACCGGCTGTTCACCCCGCTCGGCATGACCGACACCGGCTTCTGGGTGCCCGAGGACAAGCGGCACCGGTTCGGACCCTGCTACGCCGAGGGCACCGAGGTCTACGACCCCACCGACGGGCAGTGGTCCGCCCCGCCACCGCTGGCCGGTGGTGACGCCGGGCTGGTCGCCACGGTGAGCGACTACGCCCGGTTCGCCAAGCTCCTGCAAGGCCGCGGCAGCTTCGAGGGGCAACGCCTGCTGCCGGCCGACCTGGCCCACGCGATGGTCACGAACCGGCTCAGCGAGGCCCAGCTGCGCCGCGGGGATCCGGGCCCGGGCTCCGGCTGGGGCTTCGGTGTGGGCGTGCTGCTGGAGGGCAGCTCCCGCGGCCCGAGCGCCGGCAGCTACGGCTGGTCCGGCGGGCTCGGGTCCACCTGGACCTCGGATCCGAGCGCGTGCCGCACCGGGGTGCTGCTCACCAACCGGATGTGGACCGACCCGGTGCCGCCGTCGGTGGTGCGCACCTTCGAGGAGCTGCTCGGCCACCGCTAGGGCCCGCTCAGCGCACCCCGGTCACCCCGAGCGAGGAGGTGATCTGCTTCTGGAAGATGAGGAACAGGATCACCAGCGGCGCCAGCGCGATCGTGGTCGCGGCCATCACCAGCGTCCAGTTCCCGGCGTACTGGGTCTGCAGCGCCGCGGTGGCCACGGTGATCACGTTCCACTCCTCGGCCGGGGCGATGATCAGCGGCCACATGAAGTTGTTCCACTGGCTCACCACGGTGATCAGCAGCAGCGTGGCGATGATCGGCTTGTTCATCGGCACCATCACCTGCCACAGCCGCCGCAGCACCCCGGCGCCGTCGATGGTGGCGGCGTCCAGCACGTCCGAGGGGGTGGACCGGAAGTTCTCCCGGAGCAGGAAGATCGCGTACGGGGAGCCGAACATGAACGGCACCACCAGGCCGGCGAAGGTGTTCTTCAGCCCCACCGACGTCATCATCGAGTACAGCGGGATGATGGTCACCACCACCGGGATCATCAGCGTGGCCACGTACACCCAGAACAACGTGTCCCGGCCGGGGAAGTCGAGCTGGGCGAAGGCGTAGGCGGCCAGGATCGAGGAGACCATCTGCCCGAGCACCAGCACGGCCACCACCTGCACGGTCACCGCGATCGGCACGATGAAGCTGTACTCGGTGGAGAACAGGGTGGTGAAGTTCTCGGTCGTGACCGGGTCCGGCAGGGTCAGCGGCCAGCTGGTGTTGAACTGGTGCGGGGTCTTGACGGCGGTCATCACCGAGAACACGAACGGCCCGAGCATCAGCAGCGCCCCGGCGATCAGGAACGCGTAGGTGAGCACGTTCGCGCCGAGCCTCGAGGCTGCCCACGACGGCGCAGCTCGCCTGCCGCTGCGCCCGCCCTTGCCGTGGGGCGCAGGTGGCGAGCCCGGCGCCGCGGGCGCCGGGATGGTGGATGCGGGGGTGCGGTCGGTCATGACATGTCGTAGGTGATACGTCGGCTGAAGTAGCGCTGCTGGACCAGGGTGACGAGCACCAGGACGGCGAACAGCACCACCGCCATCGCCGCCGCTCGGCCCAGGCGTAGGTTCACGAACGCCTCGTCATAGATGCGGCTGGCGATCACGTCGGTGCGGAAGCCCGGGCCGCCGCGGGTCATCGCGTAGATGGAGTCGAACACCTGGAAGGAGGAGATCACCGAGGTCACGGTGACGAAGAACATCGTCGGGCGCAGCAGCGGCAACGTCATCGACCAGAGCGTGCGCACCCGGCCGGCGCCGTCCAGGGTGGCCGCCTCGTACACCGAGGTGGGGATCTGCTGCAGCCCGGCGAGGAAGAACA
>CAZMDO010000235.1:0-4326 GCA_964564445.1 uncultured Ruaniaceae bacterium
ACGTGCTGCACGTGACCGCGCACGGCGACTACGCCCGGCTGCACACCGCCGAGGGCGAGCACCTGGTGCGGATGCCGCTGAGCACCCTGGCCGAACGTTGGGCCGACGCCGGGTTCGTGCGCATCCACCGCTCACACCTGGTGGCGCTGGACCAGGTGCGCGAGCTGCGCGGGGAGTCCGGCCGGCTGCAGGCGGTGGTGGCCGGGCGGCTGCTGCCGGTCGCGCGCCGGCACGCCCGGGAGCTGCGGGAGCTGCTCGCCGGCCGGGGCAGCGAGCGGTGACCGAACGCCAGGTGGTCACCGGGCCCCGCCGTCCCCGGCGGCGGGCGCGCCGCCCGGCCACCTCCGACATCGACGAGCAGACCCGGCTGGGCGATGTGTACCTGCGCGGGCTGATGCGCACCCAGCTGCGGCTCGGCCTGGCGGTGGGCCTGTCCACCCTCGGTCTGCTCGCCGCGCTGCCGCTGGTGTTCGCCCTCGCCCCCGGGACCACCACGCCCACGATCGCCGGCATCCCGGTGCCGTGGTGGCTGCTCGGCGTGGGCGCCTACCCGC
The DNA here is from genome assembly GCA_964564445.1 of uncultured Ruaniaceae bacterium. Classification (GTDB taxonomy): domain Bacteria; phylum Actinomycetota; class Actinomycetes; order Actinomycetales; family Beutenbergiaceae; genus Ruania. The sequence continues at coordinate 555 of CAZMDO010000235.1, forward strand.
TGCTGGTCGCCGCGGCCTGGGTGTACGTGCGCCAGAGCGAACGGGTGGAGCGGGAGTTCACCGACCTGGTGGACCGCCGGTGAACCCGACCGCGGGGATCGTCGCGGTGCTGCTGGTGGCGCTCAGCACCGCCCTGCTGGGGGTGGTCGGCGTGCGCGCGGCCCGCACCACCAGCGACTTCTACGTGGCCTCCCGGTCGGTGAGCCCGTGGTGGAACGCCTCGGCGATCAGCGGCGAGTACCTCTCCGCCGCGTCCTTCCTCGGGGTCGCCGGGCTGATCCTGGCCTACGGCGCGGACATGCTCTGGTTCGGTGTGGGCTACGCCGCCGGCTACCTGCTCCTGCTCGTGCTGGTGGCCGCCCCGCTGCGCCGCTCCGGCGCCTACACCCTGCCCGACTTCGCCGAGCTGCGGCTGGAGTCCCAGGTGCTGCGCAAGGTCGCCAGCGCCGGGGTGGTGACGATCGGCTGGCTGTACCTGCTCCCCCAGCTGCACGCCGCCGGAATCACGCTGCGCACCATCACCGGTACCCCCGCCTGGGTGGGCCCGGTCGCGGTGGCCGGGGTGGTGCTGGTCTCCGTGCTCGCCGGCGGGATGCGGGCGATCACGTTCGTGCAGGCGTTCCAGTACTGGCTGAAGGTGACCGCGATCGCGATCCCGGCGATCGTGCTGGTGCTCCTCTGGCGCGCCGACGGTGCACCGCAGGTCGCCGGTGAGGGGCCGGCCACGTTCGCCGAGAGCACCACCGTGGAGGTGGCCGCACCGGTGGCGCTGCAGGTGGCCGAGCCGCTGCTGGTGCAGGCCGAAGGCACGCTCGACGGCGCCGCCGTCAGTGGCGAGGTCACGTTGCCCGCCGGGGAGGTCGAGGTGGGCGCGGGCACCGAGCTCACCTTCCCCGCGGGGGCGCCGGTCCCGCACGCACAGAGCCTGCGCGCCGTGGACGGTCCCGGCTGGACCTACCCGACGAGCAGCACCAGCCCGTACGGGCTGTACACCACGTACTCGCTGATCATCGCGCTGTTCCTGGGCACCATGGGGCTGCCGCACGTGCTGGTGCGGTTCTACACCAACCCCGACGGGCGCGCGGCGCGGCGCACCACGGTCACCGTGCTGGCGATGCTCGGTGTGTTCTACTTGTTCCCCACCGTCTACGGGGCACTCGGGCGGCTGTACGCCCCCGAGCTGTTGCTCACCGGGCGCACCGAGGCGGTGGTGCTGCTGCTGCCGGCCACCGTGCTCGGCGCCGGCACCGCGGCCGGGCAGGTGCTCACCGTGCTGGTCACCGCGGGGGCCTTCGCGGCGTTCCTGTCCACCGCCTCCGGGCTGACCGTGAGCGTGGCCGGGGTGCTCTCCCAGGACGTGCTGAACCGGCGCATCTCCTCCCCGGTGGCGGCGTTCCGGGTGGGTACGGTGCTCGCGCTGGTGGTACCCACGCTGCTCGCCTTGGGCGGGCTGGACCTGGCGATCGCCGACGTGGTCGGGCTGGCGTTCGCCGTGGCCGCCAGCACGTTCTGCCCGCTGCTGCTGCTGGGCATCTGGTGGCGCCGGCTCACCGACGCCGGCGCGATGGCCGGGCTGGTGGTCGGCGGCGGGGCCGCCACGGCCGCCGTGGGGGCCACGATCACCGTGGGCAGCTCCTCCGGGCTGCTCGGTGCGCTCCTCGCCCAGCCGGCAGCGTGGACCGTGCCGCTGGCGTTCGCCACCATGGTGGTGGTCTCGCTGCTCACCCCGGGCCGGCAGCCGCGCGGTCTGTGGCGCACGATGGTGCGGCTGCACACCCCGGAGAACGTGCCGCTGGACCGGGGCAGCTGGGACCCGGAGCGCCGGTTCCGGCGCTGACCCCCGCGCAAGGTCAATCGAACCCGGGCACGGGTGCCCGGGTTCGATTGACCTTGCGGTAAGGGGGCGACCGTTCGTCGCGCGGCAGCGACCGCTCACCGCGCAGCGGTGCGCCGCCCACCGAAGCATGCCGCCACCTGCCGCCCGGCATGGCCCGGTGCGTTCCGCCGTCGACCATCGCTGCGTAGCGTGACCGGCGTCACATCACGACATCGAGCGAAGGAGCCCGCAGTGACTGCCGACAGTGCCGGTCCGCCGGCCCCGGGTGCCACCACATCCGAGGCCCCACCCCGTGGCGAACGCGTCGTCACCCCCGAGGAGTACGAACGCGCCCAGGCCTCACCGGAGTTCCAGGAGCTGCGCCGCCGGGTGCGCACGTTCGCGTTCCCGATGACCGCCGCGTTCCTGCTCTGGTACCTGACCTACGTGCTGCTGTCCACCTACGCCGTGTCCTTCATGTCCACCCCGGTGTTCGGGCACGTGAACGTGGGCCTGCTGTTCGGCCTCGCCCAGTTCGTCACCACGTTCGGCATCACGTTCGCCTACGTGCGGCACGCGAACCGGCGGCTGGACCCGATCGCGGACAAGATCCGCACCGACCTGGAGACGGGGGACCTCTGATGGACATCGGCAACAGCCTGGTGAACTTCACCATATTCGGCATCTTCGTGGCCGCCACGATGGTGATCGTGATCCGCGCCTCCCGGAACAACAAGTCCACCGCGGACTTCTACGCCGGCGGCCGGTCCTTCACCGGCCCGCAGAACGGCATCGCGATCTCGGGCGACTACCTCTCCGCCGCCTCCTTCCTCGGCATCGCCGGTGCGGTGGCGGTGTACGGCTACGACGGCTTCCTGTACTCGATCGGGTTCCTGGTGGCCTGGCTGGTGGCGCTGCTGCTGGTCGCCGAGCTGCTGCGGAACACCGGCCGGTTCACCATGGCCGACGTGCTCTCCTTCCGGATGCGCCAGCGGCCGGTGCGCACCGCTGCCGCCGCCTCCACCCTCGCGGTCTCGTTCTTCTACCTGCTCGCTCAGATGGCCGGTGCCGGGGGTCTGGTGGCGCTGCTGCTCGGGGTGACCGGCCGGACCGGGCAGTCGGTCGTGATCGCCGTGGTCGGCGCCATCATGGTGTTCTACGTGCTCGTCGGTGGGATGAAGGGCACCACCTGGGTGCAGATCGTCAAGGCGGTGCTGCTGATCATCGGCGCGGCCGGGATGACCGTGTGGATCATGGCCCAGCACGGGTTCAACCTCTCCGCACTGCTCGGGCACGCCCTGGAGACCGCCGGTGCGGACGGCCTGCACCTGCTCGACCCGATGAACAAGTACGGCGCCTCGGCGCTGTCCAAGCTGGACTTCATCTCCCTGGCGATCGCCCTGGTGCTCGGCACCGCCGGTCTGCCGCACGTGCTGATGCGGTTCTACACGGTGCCCACCGCCAAGGAAGCACGCCGCTCGGTGACCTGGGCGATCGCGCTGATCGGCCTGTTCTACCTGTTCACCCTGGTGCTCGGCTTCGGCGCCGGCGCCCTGGTGGGGGCGGACAACATCCTCGCAGCCCCCGGCGGGGTGAACTCGGCGGCACCGCTGCTCGCCTACGAGCTGGGCGGGACGATCCTGCTCGGGATCATCTCGGCGGTCGCCTTCGCCACCATCCTGGCCGTGGTGGCCGGGTTGACCATCACCGCCTCGGCCTCCTTCGCCCACGACCTGTACACGAACGTGATCAAGAAGGGCCAGGAGGACCCGAAGCAGGAGATGAAGGTGGCCCGCCGGGCGGCCGTGGTGATCGGCGCGGTGGCGATCGTGGGCGGGGTGATCGCCAACGGGCAGAACATCGCGTTCCTGGTGGCGCTCGCGTTCGCGGTGGCGGCCAGTGCGAACCTGCCGGTGATCCTGTACTCGCTGTTCTGGAAGCGGTTCAACACCTCCG
>CAZMDO010000236.1:0-2448 GCA_964564445.1 uncultured Ruaniaceae bacterium
GGCTCGGGCAAGTCCACCCTGGCCGCGCTGCTCTCCCGGGCCGTGGAACCGCCCGAGGGCACCGTGCTCCTCGGCGGCGCGGACGTGCGGCACCTGGACCTGCAGCAGCTGCGCGGCGCCGTGGGCGTGGTCAGCCAGCGCACCGACATCCTCGCCGGCACCCTCGCCGAGAACATCACCCTGTTCGAGGACTACCCGCGCCAGCGGGTGGAGGCCGCGGTGGCCGAGCTGGGCCTGACCGGCTGGGTCGCGGGCCTGCCGCAGGGCCTGGACACCCCGCTCGGCGCCGGCGGAACCAAGCTCTCCGCCGGGGAGGAGCAGCTGGTCGCCTTCGCCCGGCTGCTGGTGCGGGACGTGCGGGTGGTGGTGCTCGACGAGGCCACCGCCCGGATGGACCCGCTCACCGAGCGCCGGGTCGTGGCTGCCGCCGACCGGTTGCTGCGTCGGCGCACCGGTATCCTCATCGCCCACCGGCTGAGCACCACCCAGCGGGCGCACCAGGTGGCGGTGCTGCGCGAGGGGCGCGTCGTGCAGCAGGGGCCGCGCGCCGAGCTCGCCGTGGCCGACGGGCCGTTCCGGGAGCTGCTCGCTGCCGCGGGCACCGACGAACCCGGTGCCGACGCCGATGGTGCCGACGCCGATGGAGCCGACGCCGGTACGGACGATCCCGGTGCGGCGACCCGAGCTCCGACGGAGGAGATCGGCCACCGCCGCCGCAGCGGCACCCCGCCCGAGCGGCCCGAGGTGGGCACCGGACCGAGCCTGACCCGCGGTATCGCCCGCGCACTCGTCGTGCGCCCTGCGTGGGGCATCGGCGGTGCCGTCGGGTTCCTGGCCTCGGCGCTGATCGGCGCCCAGGGTGCCTTCACCGGATTCGTCTGGGGCGAGCTCGTCGTCCGGCTGACCACCGGCGGGCAGGTCCTCTGGCTGCTGGCACTGCTGGCCGCGAGCCTGCTGACGGCCCCGCTGGTGCTCGCTGACGCCGTCTGGCGCTACCCGCGCTGGTGGGTGGAGGTGCTGCTGCGCACCCGGATGGCGGTGCTGTTCGGGCAGACCCGCCAGCACGGGCTGCCGCGCACCCCGCCGGGTGAGGTGGTGGCCCGGAGCATGGACGCCGACCGGTATGCCCGCTACGCCGACCGATGGGTCGACTTCATCAACGGTCTGATCATCGCCGGGGTGACCGCCCTGCTCGGTGGTACCTGGCTGGCCGGTGCCGTGCTGCTGGCCGTGATGGTCACCTCCGCGGCCGCCTCCAGCATCGGGCGCCCGATCGCCGGCCGGTCCGCTGCGGCCGCCTCCCTGGCCCGCGCCGGCTTCGGCCGGGCGCTGGTCTCCGCGCTGGAGTCCGCCCGCACCGTGAAGCTGGCCGGGGCCACCCCGGCGGTGCACGCGCACCTGCGCCGGGTGGACTCCGGCCGGGTGGACGCCGCCGTGCACGAGCACCGGGTGCAGGCCGTGCTCGCTGGGGTGCCGGTGGTGATGGTGCAGGCCGGGGTGGTCGCGGCCTGGGCAGCCCTGCTGTGGGGCTGGTGGGGGCTGGCCACCGCGCTGCTGGTGGCGAACGCGGTGAACGGGTTCGACTGGTTCGGCCGGGTGGCCGGAGCCGTGGTCACCGAGGCACCCGGCACCCGGGACTGGCAGAAGCACACCAGCGCCTTCGCCGGCGGGGTGGACCTGATGACGGTGCCGGACCAGGTGGACCTGCTCACCGGCGCCGCCCCCGGGCCCGACCCGGCCGTGCGGGACCCGCTGCGTGAGCTCACCCTGACCGACCTGACCGCTGTGCACGACGACGGCACGATCGGTGCCGAGCACGTGCACCTGAGCGTGCGCGCCGGTGAGCTGGTGCTGCTCGTCGGGCAGGTCGGAGCCGGCAAGTCCAGCCTGCTCGGTGCGCTGGCCGGGCTGGTGCCCCACCGCGGCCGGATCGCCTGGAACGGCGCCGAGGTCACCGACCCCGAGGTGTTCCTGCGGCCCGGTCGGGTGGCGCACGTGGCCCAGGTGCCGCGGGTGCTGTCCGGCACGTTCGCCGACAACATCCGCCTCGGCCACGACCGGCCGCTGGCCGGTCCGGTCGCCGACGCCCGCCTCACCCCGGACGTCGCCGCAGCCGGTGGGCCGGACGCGCTCGTGGGCCACCGCGGTGTGCGGCTCTCCGGAGGCCAGGTGCAGCGTCTCGCGCTCGCGCGGGCGCTGGCCACGGATGCCGACGTGCTGCTCGCCGACGACGTCTCCAGCGCGCTGGACGCCGCCACCGAGCTGGAGCTGTGGGACGCGCTGAGGCAGCGGCGCACCACGGTGATCGGAGCCACCTCCAAGCGGGCCGCGCTCGCGCTGGCCGACCGGGTGGTGGTGCTCGCCGAGGGCAGGGTGGCCGGGATCGGCCCGTGGGCCGAGCTGGAGCCGCGCTGGGGGCACCTGGCCGGCTGAGGCGGCCGGTGGTGG
>CAZMDO010000236.1:2548-4310 GCA_964564445.1 uncultured Ruaniaceae bacterium
CGGCCGGTGGTGGATGGCGGGACCGGTGGCCCGCAGCTACTTCCGGCTGGCGTCCGGTTCGGAGTCGACCACGTCCACCAGGTCCCCGATCCTGGTGACCTCGAGCAGGAACCGCACCACGTCCGGCGGCTTGATCAGGCTCAGCCGGCCCGGGGTGCGGTTCGCCAGCCGCGCCAGCAGTGCGATCCCGGAGGAGTCCATGAACGTCACGTGCCGGGCGTCCACCTCCACCGGCAGACCTGCGGTCTCGGCCTCGGTGACCGCCTCGGTGAGCTCGTCGGTGAGGGCCACGTCGATCTCCCCGGAGAGCACCAGCCGGGTCCGGTCCGGGTCCAGCAGCGTGTGCACCGACCCGGCTCCGGAGGAGTCGCGGGGCGTGTCCGTGCCGGAACTGTTAGCGTCAGGCATCGGTCCTCCTCCGGGGTACGAGGACCGCGTGCACGTCGATGGTCCTCCGATAGATCACACCGTAGACGATGGAAGGCGCGGGGATGAACAACTCTGCCGCACCGAACGCTGCTGGCGCCTCCGGCGGCGTGCCCGCGGCCGGCGGGCGTGCCCGCGCCGGCGGACCGGCGGCCGTGCCCACCCCCGCCCCCCAGCCGGGCGCGCGCGCCAGCGCGGTGGAGGACCCCAAGGACGCTGCTGCCCAGGTGGTGCTGGAGAGCGACCGGGCGGTCGCCGTCGTCGACCTCAGCGATGGCGGCCCGGTGCTGCGCTGGGTGAACTCCGCGTTCGAGCGGATCACCGGCATGACCGCCGAGCAGGCGCGAGCGCGCGGGGACGTGATCAGCCCCGGCTACCAGTCCGTGGTGCTGGCCCAGATCGCCGAGCACGCCATCGACGGTGCCACCTTCCCGCTCTCGGTGCCGCTGCTGCGCGCCGACGGGCACGAGATCCTGCTGGACGCCATGGTCACCCCGCGGGAGCTGGACGGGGTGATCCGCCGGTTCGTGGTCGTGCAGAACGGGCCTCCGGAGCAGGTGCGCACCGACGTGCAGGAGCTGGTGCACCACTCCCGGCACACGTTGGAGGCCCTCGCCAAGGTCTCCGAGGTGATCCACGAGGGCGAGGATGCCGGTGCGCTGACCGTGATCTCCCGGGTGCTCAGCAAGCACCTGTTCGCCTGGTGTGGCTTCTTCGCCGAGGACTCGGTGCTGCGCCCGATCACCAACCTGGACAGCACCGTGGCCGGGCACCACGTGGTGCACCCGCGCCGCGGCTTCACCTACTCCGACGCGGAGGACCCGGTCGCCCAGCTGCTGCTCACCGGGCCGATGCGCCGGGTGCGGCTGGACCTGGACGCCAGCTACACCCCCGGGAGCGTGAGCCAGCAGCTGGCCGACCTGATCAATGCCGCCGCCGAGCAGGGACCGGGGGCGCGGCGGGAGGCGATCGTGGTGCCGTTGCAGGGCCGCGGCAGCGTGCTCGGACTGGCTGCGGTGATCGAGCCCGCGGACCAGGTGGCCGGCCCGGAGGCCACGCTGCTGCTGGAGTCCACGGCGCGCCGGGTGGGTCTGGCGATGGACCACGTGCGGCTCTACCAGGGCGAGCACGTGCTCGCCGAGACGCTGCAGCGGGCGATGCTGCCGGACCTGGACCACATCGACTCCCTGGACGTGTGGACCTACTACTCACCGAACGCCGAGCACGCCCAGGTGGGCGGCGACTGGTACGACGTGGTGCACCTCGGCGAGGACGTGGTCGGGGCGGTGGTGGGTGACGTCGTCGGCCACGACGTGGAGGCGGCGGCCGCGATGGG
>CAZMDO010000237.1:0-4290 GCA_964564445.1 uncultured Ruaniaceae bacterium
CTCTTCCTCGCGCCGGATAGCGACGTCCGGCCGGCGGAGCAGCAGACGCCGCAACACCTGAGCTGGCGGCATCCGCCCCGCCTGGTGCCGCCGCAGAGAGGCAGCACCCGATGAGCACCCTGTGGTTGAAGAACCCGTCGGCGATCCACCTCGGCGACCAGACCCCGTCCGATGCCGCCGCGGGCGGCATCGTCGTGGACACCGCCGGCGGCACCATCACCGAGCTGGTCCCGGCCGGCGCCCGGCCGAGCGCCGAACCGGAGCAGACCTTCGATGCCTCCGCGCACGTGGTCACCCCGGGGTTGATCAACACCCACCACCACTTCTACCAGACGCTCACCCGCGCCTGGCCACCGGTGGCCGACAGCAAGCTGTTCGACTGGCTGGTGCGGCTCTACCCGGTGTGGGCCCGGCTGGACGCCGAGGCGATGCGGCTGGCCACCACGGTGGCGATGGCCGAGCTGCTCGAGACCGGCTGCACCACCGCCGCCGACCACCACTACCTGTTCCCCGACGGCGCTGACCTGAGCATCGACGTGCAGGTCGAGGTGGCCCGGGAGCTGGGCATGCGCGCGACCCTGACCCGCGGGTCGATGAGCGTCGGGGAGGACGCGGGCGGTCTGCCGCCGCAGCACACTGTGCAGGATCCGGAGACGATCCTCGCCGACTCCGAGCGGCTGGTGGCCGCCTACCACGAGCGCGGCGCGGGGGCCCGGATCCAGATCGCGCTGGCACCGTGCTCACCGTTCTCGGTGTCCACCACGCTGATGGCCGAGAGCGCCGCGCTGGCCGAGAGGCTCGACGTGCGGCTGCACACCCACCTGGCGGAGACCCTGGACGAGGAGGACTACTGCCTGGAGCACTTCGGGATGCGGACGGTGGACTACCTGGAGTCGGTGGGCTGGCTGACCGACCGGGCCTGGCTGGCGCACGGCATCCACTTCGACGACGGTGAGATCGCCCGGCTGGGCGCCGCTGGTACCGCGGTGGCGCACTGCCCGAGCTCGAACATGCGCCTGGCCTCGGGCATCGCGCGTGCGGTGGAGCTGCAGGACGCCGGCTCCCCGGTGGGCATCGGGGTGGACGGGTCGGCCTCGAACGACTCCTCGAACATGGTCCGCGAGGTGCGCCAGGCGCTGTACGTGCAGCGGCTGCGCTACGGTGCGGAGACCGTGACCACCGGCCGCGCGCTGGACTGGGCCACCCGGGGCTCGGCGGCGGCGCTGGGCCGCACCGACATCGGCACCATCGCTGTCGGTGCGCAGGCCGACCTGGCGTTGTTCCGCCCGGAGGGGCTGGCGTTCTCCGGCTCGCACGACCCCCTCACCGCGCTGCTGCTGTGCGGGGTGGAGCGGGCGGACCGGGTGATGGTGGCCGGCGATTGGCGGGTGGTCGACTCCCGTGTGGTCGGTCTGGACACCGAGGCGCTGATCGCCCGGCACTCGGAGGCGGCGCGCCGGCTGGTGGCCGGCTGACTCAGGTCCGTGCTGCCGGCCACGGCGCCCACCTGGTCAGCCCAGCCGCTCCAGCACCAGTTCGCGCACCCGGCCGGCGTCCGCCTGACCCCTGGTGGCCTTCATCACCGCACCGATGATGACCCCCATCGGGCCGAGGTTGCCGGAGCGGATCTTCTCGGCGATGTCCGGCTGGTCCGCCAGCGTGGCGTCGATGACCTCCAGCAGCGGACCGTCGTCGGAGACCACCTCCAGACCGCGCGCGGTGACCACCTCCTCCGGGGTGCCCTCCCCGGCGAGCACCCCCTCGAGCACCTGGCGGGCGAGCTTGTCGTTCACCCGGCCGGCATCCACCAGCTCCTGCAGCGCGGCGACCTGCGCCGGGGTCACGCCGACCTCGGCGAGCTCGACCCCGCGTTCCTTCGCGGTGCGGGCCAGCTCGCCCATCCACCACTTGCGCGCGGCCGGCGCACCGGCACCCGCGGCCACGGTGGCCTCGATCACCTCGAGGGCGCCGGCGTTGATGACGTCGCGCATCTCCTCCTCGGAGTAGCCCCACTCCTCGCGCAGCCGGCGACGACGCACCGCGGGCAGCTCGGGCAGGCTCGCCCGGATCTCCTCGACCCACTCCCGGGATGGGGCGAGCGGGACCAGGTCGGGCTCGGGGAAGTAGCGGTAGTCCTCCGCATCGGACTTCACCCGGCCGCTGGAGGTGGTCGCGTCCTCCTCGTGGAAGTGGCGAGTCTCCTGCAGGACGGAACCTCCGCCGTCGAGAACTGCCGCCTGGCGGGAGATCTCGTAGCGGACCGCCCGCTCGATGGAGCGGAAGGAGTTGACGTTCTTGGTCTCGGTGCGCGTGCCCAGCGGCGCGTCCGGGGAGGGACGCAGGGAGACGTTCACGTCCGCGCGCACGTTGCCCCGCTCCATCCGGGCCTCGGAGACCCCGAGCGCGCGGAAGATGTCCCGCAGCGCCGAGACGTAGGCTCGCGCCACCTCGGGGGCCCGCTCCCCCGCCCCGGTGATCGGCTTGGTGACGATCTCCACCAGCGGGATGCCGGCGCGGTTGTAGTCCACCAGGGAGTAGTCGGCGCCCTGCAGCCGGCCGGTGGCGCCCACGTGGGTGTTCTTCCCGGCGTCCTCCTCCATGTGCGCCCGCTCGATCTCCACCCGGACGATCTCGCCGTCGTCGAGCTCCACGTCCAGGTAGCCCTCGTAGGCGATCGGCTCGTCGTACTGGGAGGTCTGGAAGTTCTTCGGCACGTCCGGGTAGAAGTAGTTCTTCCGGGCGAACCGGCAGGTCTCGGCGATCTGGCAGTTCAGCGCCAGGCCGATCCGGATCGCGTACTCCACCGCCCGGGCGTTCACCACCGGCAGCGCACCGGGCAGCCCGAGGGAGACCGGCGTGACCGAGGTGTTCGGCACCTCGCCGAAGCTGGCCGGGGCGTCGTCGAACATCTTCGTGGCGGTGCCCAGCTCCACGTGCACCTCGATACCGAGCACCGGGTCGAACCGGCGCACGGCCTCGTCGTAGTCCACCAGCGTGGTCATGCCTTCACCTCGATCTCGGGAGCGCGGGCCAGCAGCGGGCCGCCGTTCGCTGCGGACAGCCGGGTCTCCAGTGCGGCACCGACCCGGTAGAGCCGCTCGTCCGCGCGGGCCGGGGCCAAGATCTGGAAGCCGACCGGCAGGCCGTCCTCACCCAGCCCGTTCGGCAGCGACAGGCCGGGCACACCGGCCAGGTTGGCGGGGATGGTGGCCACGTCGTTGAGGTACATGGCCATCGGGTCGTCCACCTTCTCCCCGAAGGCGAACGCTGTGGTCGGCGCCGTGGGTGAGACGAGCACGTCCACCTGCTCGAACGCGGCAGCGAAGTCCCGCTGGATCAGGGTGCGCACCTTCTGCGCCGAGCCGTAGTAGGCGTCGTAGTAGCCGGCGGACAGCGCATAGGTGCCCAGGATGATCCGGCGCTTGACCTCCGGACCGAAACCGGCGCCGCGGGTGGCGGCCATCACCCGCTCCGCGGTCACCGGGCCCTCGGCCGGCTCCACCCGCAGCCCGAACCGCATCCCGTCGAACTTGGCCAGGTTGGAGGAGGCCTCCGAGGGCAGGATGAGGTAGTAGGCGGCCAGGGCGGCGTCGAAGCTGGGGCAGGAGACCTCCACGATCGAGGCCCCGGCCGCACGCAGCTCCTCCAGGCTGGCGGCGAACGCGGCGCTCACCCCGGGCTGGTAGCCCTCGCCGCCGAGCTGGCTGACCACACCGACCCGCACACCCGTCAGGTCACCGTCGGCGCCCGTGCGGGCAGCCTCGGTGTACGACGGCGGAGCCTCCGGGAGCGAGGTGGAGTCCCGTGGGTCATGGCCCGAGATGACGTCGTGCAGCAGGGCCGAGTCCAGCACGGTGCGCGAGCACGGTCCGGCCTGGTCCAGGCTGGAGGCCAGAGCGATCAGCCCGTAGCGGGACACCCCGCCGTAGGTGGGCTTGACGCCGACGGTGCCGGTGACGGCTGCGGGTTGGCGGATCGAGCCGCCGGTGTCGGTGCCGATCGCCAGCGGCGCCTCGTAGGCGGCCACGGCCGCGGCCGACCCGCCGCCGGAGCCACCGGGGATCCGGTCGGTGTCCCACGGGTTGCGGGTGGGGCCGTAGGCCGAGTGCTCGGTGCTCGAGCCCATGGCGAACTCGTCCATGTTGGTCTTGCCGAGGATCGGCATCCCGGCCGCGCGCAGCCGCTCGACGAGGGTGGCGTCGTAGGGCGGGATCCAGCCCTGCAGGATCTTCGAACCGGCGGTGGTGGGCTGGCCCTTGGTGACCACCACGTCCTTGACGGCGATCGGCA
>CAZMDO010000238.1:0-1612 GCA_964564445.1 uncultured Ruaniaceae bacterium
CCGTCTGCCACAGGCCGTAGCCGTTCGGGGCGAAGGTGCGCACCGGGGCGGTGGTCAGGAACCCGTCCTCGGTGGTGTTCGACCGGGGGAAGTTGCCCTGCCAGATGTTCGCCCGCCACCTGCCGCCCTTGCCAGGGAAGTCACCTCCCCACGGGTAGCGGGCTCCTTCCAGCCCGCCGCGGCTGGCCGCCTCCCACTGCGCCTCGGTGGGCAGCGCCCGGCCGGCCCAGGAGCAGTAGGCGAGCGCGTCGTTGTGGGACACGTGCACCACCGGGTGGTCGCCCAAGCCCTCGATCGAGGAGTCCGGGCCGCCCGGGTGCGCCCAGTCGGCGCCCTTGACGCCCAGCCACCACGGGGTGCCCGCCGCCGGGCCCATCACCGCCTCCCGCGGGGCGGCCAGCGCCAGGTGGAACACCGCGGAGAAACCGAACGACTCCGCCTCGGTGCGGTACCCGGTCGCGGCCACGAAGCGGGCGAAGTCGGCGTTGGTGACCGTGGTGGCATCGATGCTGAACTCCTCGAGGGTGACCGGGTGCACCGGTGTCTCCCCGTCGGCGTGGTAGCCGACCCCGTCGGCGTCGCCCATCCGGAACGTCTGCGCGGGCACCACCGCCTGCTCGACGGTGTGCCGTACCCCCTCGGCGCCGCCCCGGGCGAGATCCACCGGGACCGGGCCGGCCGCGGCCGGGTGCTTCTCGGCCCCCTCCTCACGCATCGGCGCACAGCACGAGGACACACCGGCTCCTTCCACCCGACCTGCGTCCATCTTCACACGCCGAGCCGCACGAACGCCCACAGTGCCGGCTGGTGGTCGTGCGCCTCGGTGAACCCGAGGGAGGTGTAGAACGCGGCCAGCGCCGGGTCGGCATCGGTGAGCAGCACCTGCTGTCGCACGTCCGGGTCGGCACGCAGCACGGTGCGCACCAGGCGCCGGCCCAGACCAGCCCGCTGGGCGTCCGGGCGGACCAGCACGTCCTGCAGGTAGACGATGGTCGCCCGGTCGGAGATCGTGCGCGCCAGGCCGACCAGGCCGCCGGCGGAGCGGGCCACCGCCACCCGGTGCGAACCGTGCACCGAGGCGAGCAGCGTCGCCGGGTCGCGGGTGTAGACCGTCCAGCCCACGGACTCATACAGGTCGGTCAGCTCCGCCTCGGTGAGGGTCTGCGGGTCGATCAGCTCCACGGTCGCCACGGTGGAGAGCCTAACGGTGGAGATCCTGGGACGGCGTGGCTCCCGTTCGCGGTGCAGAATGCTCGTCGGCCGTCTAGGGTCAGGTATGGCCAGCGTCGGCGCTCCGCTCCCCCGGCTCCCCCAGGAGCAGGTGCCCGCCCGCCCGCGGGTGCGCACCGTGCTCGGGGTGCTCGGCGCCGCCGCCGGGCTGGTGCTGATGGTGGTGCAGGTGCCGTTCTTCGTCTCCATCGCACTCACCGCCCCGCTCGGTGCGCGGGTGGGGCTCGGGGTGCTCTGGTTGGTGCAGTTCACCCTCGGGGTGCACTGGCGGTCCAGACCCGGCGTGGTGGTGCTGGTCGCCCTGCTGATGATGGCCACCTGGTACGTCCTCGGCGTGCATGCCGCACCGTTCTTCGGCTGGCAGGTGGGCTGAGGCCGCACC
>CAZMDO010000238.1:1712-4217 GCA_964564445.1 uncultured Ruaniaceae bacterium
GCTCGGGCACTGCGCCGCGGCTCGGGCTCAGCGGCCGAACAGTCGGGCCAGCAGGCCAGGCCTGGCCGGGGTCGCTGCCTCGGGGTGGTGACCGTCGCACCAGCTGCTGCGCGGCACCGAACGCCGGACGGCGTCCACGTGCTGGCCGCAGCCGGCCCAGGTGGTCTTGCCGCAGGTTCGGCAGGTGGTCGGTCGGCACATCAGGATGTCCTCTCATCGGGTGACCGGTGCAGGGCACCGGGACGCAGGGCACTGACCCCATCGGGGTGCAGCAGCCACGGGCGGGGGTGGAGTCGAGACCGTTCAGGCAAGGGTGAGAAAGAGCTTCTCCAGCTCCTCGGAGGTGACGCCATCGACCTCGGAGACCCCGTCGGGGTCGGAGACGCAGTTCTTCATGGCCGAGGCCACGATCAGGAACCCGGCCCGGTCCAGGGCTCGGGAGACAGCCGCGAGCTGGGTGACCACGTCACGGCAGGAGCCGCCGTCCTCCACCGCGGTGATCAGGGCGCCGAGCTGTCCCTGCGCCCGGCGCAGCCGATTCACCACCTGGCGCCGTGGGTCGGGGGTAGGGGCAGTGGTGTCGGTCATGGGTTCCTCCGTGGGGGCTGTCGTCAGTGGGCGGCCGGGTGCAGCGCGGACCGGGTCGGGCTGGTCAGGATCGCGTCGCCGAGGCGGGCCTGCAGGGTGAGCAGGCCACCGGAGAGCGAGGCGGAGTCCAGACCGGCCTGGGTGAGCACGCGGTGGGCGATCGCCGAACGGACCCCGGAGCCGCACAGCACCCGCACCGGGTGGCCGCAGGCGGCGGCACGCACGTCGTCCAGCCGCTCACGCAGCTCGGTGTGCGGGATGTTGATCGACCCCGCGATGCGGCCGGCGTCGAACTCCTCCCGGCTGCGCACGTCGAGCACCAGCGCCTCGTCGCGGACCTGCGCGAGATCCTCGGCGTACCAGAGCCGCAGGGTGCCATCGAGCAGGTTCGAGGCCACCATCCCGGCGAGGTTCACCGCGTCCTTGGCCTGCCCGAACGGCGGGGAGTAGGCCAGGTCCAGGTCGATGAGGTCAGCGGCGTGCATCCCGGCGCGGATCGCGGTCGCGAGCACGTCGATCCGCCGGTCCACACCTTCGCGTCCGGAGGCCTGGGCGGCCAGCACCCGGCCGTCGGTGCCCAGGTGGACCAGCAGGTGCACGGGGCTCGCGCCGGGGAAGTAGCCAGCATGCTGGGTGGGGTGCAGGTGGATGGTGCGCACCTCGATCCCTCCCGCGGCCAGCGCGGCCCGGGTGGGTCCGGCCATCGCCGCGGTGACCTCACCCACCCGCACGATGGCAGTACCCAGCGGCACCGGGAGCGGCTGCGCGGTATCGGGACGGATGATGTCGTCGGCCACCTGGCGGCCGGCGCGGTTCGCAGGTCCGGCGAGCGCGACGGGCCGGCGCAGTCCGGTGAGCGGATCGGTCATGGCCACCGCGTCCCCCACGGCCCAGACCCCGGGCGCGGAGGTGCGTCCGTGCTCGTCGATCACGATGGCGCCGTGGTCGGTGGCGATCCCGCCGGTCTGGAACGGCTCGGTGTCCGGGGTCACGCCCACGGAGAGCACCACCAGGTCGGCCGCCACCACGGTGCCGTCGCTCAGGTGCACGGTGTCGTGGTCGCCGCCGGCGACGATGCGCTCCGCGGTCGCGCCAGCGCGCACGTCCACGCCCAGGCGGGTGAGCTCGGCGGTCACCGGTGCGGCGATCTCCGGCTCGAGCACGCCGAGCACGTGCTCAGCGGCCTCGACCAGGGTCACCGCCAGCCCCTGGTGGACCAGCGCCTCGGCCGCCTCCAGGCCGATGAACCCGCCACCGAGCACCACCGCCCGGCGAGCGCCGCCATCCACCCGGTCCCGCAGGGTGAGGGCATCGGCCACGGTGCGCAGGGTGTGCACCCGGGCGGAGTCGAGGCCCGGGATCGGCGGTCGGACCGCACGCGCCCCCGGGGAGAGCACCAGGGCGTCGTAGTCGAGCTCGCAAGTTCCGTGCGGGCTACGCACGGTGAGCCTCTTGCGCACCGTGTCCAGGCCGGTGACCTCGTGCCGGGTGCGCACGTCCAGCCGGAGCGCGGCGCGCAGCGACTCCGGCGTCTGCACCAGCAGGGCCGCCGGGTCGGTGATCTCGCCGCCCACGTAGTAGGGCAGGCCGCAGTTGGCGAAGGACACCTCGGGGCCCCGTTCGAGCACGATGATCTCCGCCGACTCCTCCAGCCGCCGGGCCCGTGCCGCTGCGCTCATCCCGCCAGCCACACCGCCGACCACCACGATCCGCCGGGGCGGTTGTTCGCTCTTCTGGACGCTCATCCCGTCACTATACCCCGGGGGGTATCCAGGGCTGTGGTGGTCCTGGTCACAACGGGGGCGGGCGGGATCGGCGCAGCACCGGTGGGCACTGTCCCCGGCCGGTGGCACAGTAGGGATATGTGCGGACGGTATGCCTCGTTCCGGGAGGCCCAGGACCTGGCCGATGCGTTCG
>CAZMDO010000239.1:0-4213 GCA_964564445.1 uncultured Ruaniaceae bacterium
CCAGCCGGGGCAGGTCGAGCAGGGTGGCATCCAGGGAGGCGAGGTGGGCGGGCGCCTCGTGGGCGGCGGAGGCGGGCGGCGTGGCTGCCGACGGCGGGGGCTCGCGGCTGGCGGTGGCCGCAGCGGGATGGTCAGGGGACGAGGTCGGCGGGGGCCCGGGCGGCGCCGGCTGCTCGGGGGGCGAGATCGGCGGAGACCCGGGCGGCGCCGGCTGGTCGGGGGGCGAGATCGGCGGAGACCCGGGCGGCGCCGGCTGCTCGGGGGACGGCGCCGCCGGGTGCTCGCTGGATGCTGCCCCCGGTGGTGTGGCGGGCTCGGCGGCCCTCTCCGGTCCGGACGACGCCCCGCCGCCACCATCGGGACCAGCGGCGGCCGCGGGCTCTCCTGCAGTCGGGGCCGCCGGCGCCGCGGCGGAGTCGTCCGCGGGGAGGGGGAACCACTCCCACGGGCGGACGGCGAGACCGATGTCGATCGCGGTGGACCGGGCCAGCGCGAGCTCCTCGTCCCGGCGGCCGGGGTCCACCAGCATGAGCGCCGAGTAAGCGAAGCAAGCGGCACCGGGCACGGCCGCCCGGCGAGCCTGGTCCTCGGCGGCGCGGGCCATCTGCTCGGCCTCCGGCAGGTCGTGCGCGGCGGCCTTCAGCGCGGCGATCGCATCGCACCAGACCGCCAGCGAGCCGCAGTCCAGCTCCCGCAGCCGCAGCGCCACGTCGGTGAGGTCGGCCACCTGGGCGGTGTCGGCGCGCACCTGGGCGATCGCACCGGCCATGGAGATGAGCGTGCCGGCGACCCGGTCGCTGCGGGTCTCGTGCTCGGCGAGCACCTCGGCCAGCGCCCGGCGGGACCGGGGCGGGCCGACGGCCAGGGTGAGTCCGGTGGCCAGCCGGGCGATCCAGGTCCAGCCGCGCCGGCTCGCCTCGGTGGCGATGTCCTCCACGGTCACCACGGTGGCCTCCACCGGGCGGGTGCCCACCCCGCTGATGGTGGCGATGGCCAGCTGGGCGGCCAGGTGCACGGGGTCGTCCCGGTCTCCGTGCACCGCCAGCGAGCGCAGCAGGGTCCACGCCTGCCGCCGGTTGCCGGCGATCCACAGCGCCAACCCTTCAGCGAGCAGCGCCCCGGACCCGTCCAGCCGTCGGGCCTGCCGGGCGGCGGCGAGCGGGTCCCGACGCAGCGCGGAGCGCAGCAGGTGCACCCAGGTGGGCCGCGGCGGCGGCGTCGGGTCGCGCCAGGCGGACACCTCGGCGATCACCTGGTCGCAGACCCGCGGGCCGACGTCGTCGGTGAACTGTTCCCGCGCCCGGCGGGCCACCCGGTCGGCGGCCTCGAGCTGGCCGTCGTTGAGCAGCCGGCGGGACTCGGCGACGGCGCACCACGGGTCGGTCTCGGTGAGCCAGGTGGGCAGCAGGGCGGTCCAGGTGGCTCCCCCGCCGGCCGAGGTCGACCCGGCCATGATCCGCTGCCCGTTCTCCCGGAGCAGGCGGCGCACACCGTCCCAGTCGTCGCCGCGGGCGCGGGCGCGCAGCGCCTCCACGGTGGCGTGCTCGGCCTCCAGCACGGCGGCGGCGGTGCGGTACCAGTCGTGGGTCTGCTGGGTGCCGAGCTCCTCCAGCAGCACGCTCTCCAGGTGACGGCGGAGCACGGTGTGGTAGTGGAAGGTCACCCCGCCGTCCAGCGTGGTGGTCAACGCCTGCCGGTCCACCAGGTCGGCGAGGATGCGTTGCGACCCGGTGATGCCGAGCAGCTGGTCGCAGCGGGCGGCGGTGAGGTCGTCGAACACGCTGGTGCGCACCAGGAAGTGCTGGGTCTCCTCCGGCAGGGTGGCCAGCACCTGGGCGGAGAGGTAGTGCTGGGCGAACCGGGAGTGCCCGGCGAGTGCGTCCACGGCACGGCGCCGGGCGATGCTCTGGTGGCCGATCGTGGAGAGGTGGAACAGCTGCAGCCCGGCCGCCCAGCCCTGCGTGTAGCGGGTGAGGGCGGCCACGTCGTAGGGCGGCAACGGCGCCTGGTGCACGTTCCGGAAGAGCTTCTCCACCTCCCAGGTGCGGAACCGCAGGTCCTCGCCGGTGAGCACCACCAGCGGCGGCAGCTCGGAGCGGGCCAGGTTCACCGCCGGCATGGTGCGCGAGCCGAGCAGGAACCGCAGGGTGGGCGGGGCCAGGAGGAGGAAGCGTTCCAGCTCGCGGGCCGCGGGGGTCTCGGCCACGGTGTGCAGGTCGTCGATGACCAGCAGCAGGCGGGTGTCCTGCTCGTGCAGCACCCGGGCGAGCTCGTCCACGGTCCGCGGCGCCTCCTTCTCCGCCGCCAACGGCGTGCGCAGCGCCTGCCACAACCAGTCCACCAGGTGACCGGTGACGGCGTTGGTGTCCAGCCGGCACCAGGCCACCGGCAGCTCGCTGGCCTGCGCCCACTGGGCCATCAGCGTGGTCTTGCCGCTGCCGGCCGGGGCGACCACGAGGCCGAGATGGTCGCGGGCGACCGGGTCCAGGCGCCGGAGCAACGTTTCCCGGCGCAGGCCGGACACCCGGGGCGGGACCGTGTTCGCCGACGGTAGCGTCTCCCCCGCCGCTGCCCCACGGCGCGAATGAGCGGCGAACGCGCTCGGATCCGCCCCGGTGGCGGAGATCCCACTCGCGCTCATCGACCTCATTCTCCCACGCAAGGTCCGACCGCCGAAGCGGTTCCGCAGTGGCATCACCACGGCATCGCGCCGCTGGCACAGCGTCGGCGCTATGGGTGAGAACCTACCAAGGCTGGGCGGTACTGCCACCGGGGGCCGTGAAGTGTCCACCCCCTGGCGCGCGGGCTCTCCTCCCGCCGGCGGGCGCCTACGCCCAGCGCCGCGGGCACTGCCCGGGAAACGCGACGCATACGGTCATCAGCGTCCAGCGCCGCGGGCACCGCCCGGGAAACGCGACGCGCGCGCCCACAATGCCTGTTCGGGCGCGCAGCGGCACTAGCGTCGTGACCATGACCTCGCCCACCCCGGACGCGCTGCGCGCCCTCGGCCTGCCGGCTCAGGTCCGCGCCTGCCTGTTCGACCTCGACGGCGTCCTCACCCAGACCGCCTCGCTGCACTTCGCCGCCTGGAAGCACACCTTCGACGCGATCCTCGCCGACCTCGGCGAGCGCGAGTTCACCAGCGCTGACTACGCCGCGCACGTGGACGGTCGCCGCCGCTACGACGGCGTGCGCACCTTCCTCGCCTCCCGCGGCATCCACCGGGAGGAGGGCAGCCCGGACGACCCGCCGGAGGCGGACACCGTCTGCGGGATCGGCAACCGGAAGAACGCCGACGTGCAGCGCATCCTGGCCGAGGACGGCGTGCAGACCTTCCCGGGCAGCGTGCGCTACCTGACCGCCGTCCGGGAGGCCGGGCTGGCGACCGCGATCGTCACCGCGTCCGCGAACGGCGAGGCGGTGGTGGCGGCGGCCGGGCTGAGCGAGCAGTTCGACGCCCGGATCGACGGTGTTCTCGCCGCCGAGCGCCGGCTGCCCGGCAAGCCCGCCCCGGACACGTTCCTGGCCGGCGCGCAGGCGCTGGGTGCGGCGCCCGCGGAGGCGGTGGTGATCGAGGATGCCATCTCCGGGGTGCAGGCCGGGCGCGCCGGGGACTTCGGCTACGTGATCGGGGTGGACCGGCTGGACCATGCCGACGCCCTCGCCGAGGCCGGGGCGGACGTGGTGGTCAGCGACCTGGCCGAGCTGATCAGCGAGGGGGTCGGCTCCACCCTGTCCCGGCCCCCGACGGACGTGCCCGGCCCGCCCACCGACCGCCCGGACGACCAGCAGCACGAGCACACCCCGGAGGAGGAGCCGTGAGCAACGGCCACGGTCAGCACGTCACGGGCGAGACCGGCGACACCACCGAGTACGCCGAGCAGCGCTCCGGCTACGAGATCCACCCGTGGCGGCTGGTGCGCAACGGCCTGTCCCTGGAGGACCTGGCGGCCAGCGAGTCGCTGTTCACCCTCGCCAACGGGCACATCGGGCTGCGCGGCTCCCTGGAGGAGGGCGAACCCCGGGTGGTGCCGGGCACCTACATCAACGGCTTCTACGAGCAGCGCCCACTGCCGCACGCCGAGGCCGGCTATGGCTTCCCGGAGTCCGGGGAGACCGTGGTGAACGTGACCGACGGGAAGATCCTGCGGCTGTTCGTGGGCGACTCCCCGTTCGACCTGCGCTACGGGCACACGCTCAAGCACGAGCGCGC
>CAZMDO010000240.1:0-4202 GCA_964564445.1 uncultured Ruaniaceae bacterium
GGTCGACGGGGCCGGTGAACCCTGCGGCACACCAGCGGGGGTGCCTCAGCAGCCGGTGGCCTTGATTACAGTGTCGTTATGTCCGCCGCCGTTCCCACCCCTGGGCCGCGAGTGCCGAAGCCGCCCCTGACGCGGCTGCGGCGCCCGGATGTGCGTCACCTGCCCGTGGTGGACGAGACCTCCGCCGGCGGGCTGGTCGTCGACGTCCGCGAGGGGCGGGCGTTCACGGCGATCATCGCTCGCCGCAACCGCGCCGGACGGTTGGAGTGGTGCCTGCCGAAAGGGCACCTGGAGGGGGAGGAGACGGCCGAGCAGGCCGCCGTCCGCGAGATCGAGGAGGAGACCGGCATCACCGGCCAGGTGCTGCTCCACCTGGCCACCATCGACTACTGGTTCGCCGGTCACGACCGACGGGTGCACAAGGTGGTGCACCACTACCTGCTGGAGGCGCTCGGCGGCGAGCTGACCATCGAGAACGACCCGGACCACGAGGCGGAGGACGTCGCGTGGGTGTCGCTCGCCGAGGTCGCCGGCCAGCTGGCCTATCCCAACGAGCGGCGCGTGGTGGCGACCGCGCGGGACATCCTTGAGGGCCGCCCGTGACGGCCGCGCGGTGAGGGCCGCAGGACACGCGCGATCGGGGACCGCACCGGCGCGCGGGCCGGGCCGTGGTGTGCTCTCCCGGGCACGCTGCGCCGCGGGGGTGCTGCTCGCCTGGCTGGTGGTGGCCGCGACGGTCCTCGCCGGCGAGGTACCGGCGCAGGCGGACGAGGGGCAGCAGTCGATGGAGGTGCAGATCACCGACATCACCCCCACGGTGCTGCGCCCCGGGGACGACTGGGTGATCCGGGGCACGGTCACCAACACCGGCACCGAGGAGCTCGCCGACCCGGTGCTGCGGCTGAGGTTCCAGACCTACGTGCCGCGCACCCGGACGGCGCTGGCCGCGTGGAACGTCTCCGGGGAGTCGGTGGTGACCACGGTGCTGCTCGCCCAGCAGCTCGGCACCGACCTGCGCCCCGGGCAGACGCGCAGCTACGAGATCACCATCACCCCGGAGGAGTCCCCGTTCTACGCCGGGGCCGCCTGGGGGCCACGCGGGATCGCGATCGAGGCCACCTCGGGCGAGGTGCAGGCGCTGCAGCGCACCACCGTGCTCTGGTACCCCGACCAGGAGCAGGTGATCGCCCCGACCGAGCTGTCCGTGCTGGTGCCGCTGACCGCCACCGCGCAGGAGTGGACCACCGCCGCCAGCGAGGGCACCACCCTCGCCGAGGCGGCCGCCGAGCGCCTCGGGCCGGTGCTGCAGATCGCCGACAGCCCCCGGGTGTCCTGGGCGCTGGACCCCGCACTGCTGGAGACCCAGCCGCTCGGGGCCGAGGCCGCGCTGCGTGCGCTGGCGAGCGAGGAGGATCCGGCCGCCCCCGCCACCACCAGCCCGGCCGAGCCCGACGCGACGACCACCTCCCCGCCGCCGGACCCCACGACCACCGGTGACCAGACCGGCGAGCGGACCGGCGAGCGGACCGGCGACCAGACCGGCGACCAGACCGGCGCAGGCGGGGGCACGACCACCGGAACCGGCGGCGCGAGCCCGGCGAGCCCGGGCGGACCAGGCAGCGACCCGACCGGGACGAGCGAGGAGCAGGGTGAGCCGACCACCCCCACGCAGGCTCCGCCGTCGGGCGAGGAGGCCGCGGACGAGATCACCGGGGCCGAGCTGATCAGCCGGCTGTCCACCGAGGCCGGCCGCCGGGACGTGATCGCCCTGGCCTACGCCGACGCCGACCCGGCCAGCCTCGGCAGCGAGGCCGGCGTGGAGCTCGCGCAGGCCGGCAGCGAACGGTCCGACTACCTGTTCGGCGCCCGCGACATCCACCCGATCGAGCGGGTGCTGTGGCCCAGCCGCTACGACCTGCAGTCGCTGGAGACCGTGGCCCGCACCGGGGTGAGCACCGTGGTGCTGCCCGCCGACAGCCAGCCGCCGCTGCCCGGCGTGACCTACACCCCATCCGGCCTCTCGCAGGTCAGCACCGCTTCCCGTGGGCTGGAGACGGCGCTCTGGGACACCGGGCTGAGCGGGTTGTTCACCTCCGACCTGACGCCCCTGCAGATCCGTCAGGACCTGCTCGCCCAGACCGCCATCATCGCCCGCGAGCGCCCCTCCGACGGGCGCGGCCTGCTCGCCGTGGCCGCTGACGACGTGGGCACCGACCCGGACCGGCTGCAGGCCGTCACCGACGCACTGGACGCGGCCGCGGACGCCCCGTGGCTGCAGGTGACGAACCTGCGCTCCCTGCTCGGGCGCTCCGGATCCGGCCAGCCGCACGAGCCGCTGCCGCCCGAACCCACCACCGACCCGGCGCTGGACGAGGGCGCAGTGCAGCAGATGAGCCAGGTGTGGGCCGCCCTCGAGGCGCACGTGGCCATCACCGACGAGCCGCAGCGCTATCGGGGCACCGTCGGGCCGAACGTGCTCGGCACCCTCTCGGCCACCCTGGCCACCCACCCCCGCGGCCAACGGCTGCTGCTGGACGCCTCGCAGCAGGCCGCCGACCAGCTCGACTCGGCGATCGAGGTGGAGTCGGGCTCCTCGGTGCTGCTCGTCTCCGCCGCCGGCGACCTGCCGATCAGCATCCAGTCCGCTCTGCCGGTGCCAGCGAACGTCACGGTGCGGATGGTGCCCGGGGACCCGCGGTTGCGGGCCGAGGAGGAGGTCACCGCCACGCTCCGGCCGAACGCCACCACGACCGTCCGCATCCCGGTCACCGCCGTCTCGAACGGGAACGTGGACGTGCACTTCGAGGTGCTCACCCCAGGCGGGGAGGTGCTCCTGGCCAGCGGTGAGCCGTTCAGCGTGCGGGTCCGGGCGGACTGGGAGAGCACCGGCACCATCATCGTGGCCAGCCTGCTGGTGATCGGGTTCGTCATCGGCCTGGTCCGCACCATCCGGCGCGGGCGTCCGCAGACCCGGGCCGCCGCCGCAGCGGCCGCCGGGCAGCAGGTCGAGGGTGTGCTGGACGACGAGGAGGAACCGGACGACCCCCACAGGGACGATCCGGCCGAGCACCCGCACGAGGACGGACGCTGATGGCCGCACGCACCGGACTCGCCGGCTCCGCCGCGCTGATGTTCTCCGGCACCCTGGTCTCCCGGGCGCTGGGGCTGGCCCGCAACGCCCTGATGATCGCCGCGATCGGCGTGACCGGCAGCGGTGCGGCGGACGCGTTCTCGGTGGCGAACAAGCTGCCGAACATCATCTACATGCTGCTCGCCGGCGGCATCCTGAACGCCGTGCTGGTGCCGCAGATCGTGCGGGCGATGCGCCACCGCGACGGCGGCACCGAGTACGTCAACCGGCTGCTCACCCTGGCCGGGGCGATCATGCTCGCCGTCACCGTGGTGCTCACCGCGGCCGCACCGCTGCTGGTCTCGCTGTACGCCGCGGAGTTCCACCAGGGCCCGTGGGCGCCGCTGGCCGTGACGTTCGCGATGTGGTGCATCCCGCAGCTGTTCTTCTACGGCATGTACACCCTGCTCGGCCAGGTGCTCAACGCCCGCAGCAACTTCGGGCCGTACATGTGGGCACCGGCGCTGAACAACGTGATCTCGATCGCCGGGCTGGTGGCCTACCTGGTGGTCTACGGCTCCTACCAGCTCGGCACCGTGCCAGCACAGGACTGGGACGTCGGCCGGATCGCACTGCTCGCCGGGCCGTACACGTTCGGGGTGGTGATGCAGGCGCTGATCCTCATCGTGCCGCTGTACCGGTCCGGGTTCCGGTACCGGCCGCGGTGGGGGCTGCGCGGCAGCGGCCTGGGCTCGGCCGGCAAGGTGGCGATGTGGGCGTTCGCGGCGCTGGCCGCCGGGCAGGTCGGCTACCTCGGGGTGTCCAACCTGGCCGCCGCCGCCGGGACCGCGGCCGCCACCGGCGGCGCCCCGGATCCGAGCATCGCCGGTAACGCCGCCTACGACAACGCGTTCTTCATCTTCATGCTGCCGCAGTCGCTGATCACCGTCTCCCTGGTGACCGCGCTGTTCACCCGGCTCTCCGAGCACGCCGCCGGGCAGCAGACCTTCCGGGTGCGCGACGACCTCTCCCGCGGGCTGCGCACGCTGGCGGTGTTCACCGTGTTCGCGGCCGGTGCGCTGGCGGTGCTGGCGATCCCGCTCACCCAGGTGGTGCAGTTCGACCAGGCCAC
>CAZMDO010000241.1:0-4187 GCA_964564445.1 uncultured Ruaniaceae bacterium
GCCAGATCAGTGTTCCGCCTCACCGGGCACGACCCCGCCCGCATCACCGACGTCAGCACCGTCGAGTACACCGCCGACGCAGCCGCACAGACCGCCCCGCGCCCGGCGAACAGCATCCTCGACCTGACCAAGATCACCACCACCGGTCACACTCCACGCGAGGCGGGTCAGGCTCTGGCGCAGCATCTCCATCAGTAGGCTCCACGTCCGCCGAAAACGGCTCCGAAGGTGCGTCCGAGGATGGACAGGTCCAGCCCGAACGATCGGTTGTCCACGTAGCTCAGGTCGAGGCGGACCGTCTGGTCCCAGTCCAGGTCCGAGCGCCCGCTCACCTGCCACAGCCCGGTCAGTCCGGGCTTGACGCGTAGTCGCTGCTTGGCGTCCGGGTCGTAGTCGGCGACCTCTTCGGGCAACGGTGGCCGCGGGCCGACCAGGGACATGTCGCCGCGGACCACGTTCCACAGCTGGGGCAGCTCGTCCACGGAGAACCGGCGCAGCACCCGGCCCACGGGGGTGATCCGGGGATCGTCACGCATCTTGAACATGACCTCGTTGCCGTCGCTGCGTTGCATCAGCTCGGCGCGGCGGCGGTCGGCGTCGATGTACATCGTGCGCAGCTTGATCATCGTGAACGGCGCGGATCCGCGGCCCATCCGTTGCTGGCGGTAGAACGCCGGCCCCGCCGAGGTGGCCTTGACCAGCAGCGCCGCGGCGCCCAGCACCGGGAGCGCGGCAAGCAGCAGGAGGGTGCCCAGGGTCCGGTCGACGACGATCTTCGCCGTGCGCTGCCACCAGCTCGGTCCGACCGCGACGGCGAGCAACGGAGTGCCCGAGACCTGCCGCACCGCGAGCCTGGAGGAGGAGACGTCCTCCATGTTCGGGGCGATCAACAGCTCCACCCCGTGCCGTTCCACCTCCCAGCAGAACCGGCGCAGCTCCCGTGCTCCCATGCAGGAGGCTGCCACCACGACCACCCGCACACCATGCTCGGCGATCAGCTCCGCCGCACGAGCGACATCGCCGAGGACCGGGGCCCCCGTCCCCACCGGTGCCCCGTCGGGAGCGCACACACCGACCACGTCGAACCCGTGGCGGGGTTCGGCGCGGAACATCTCGCCCAGGTCGCGCAGGTGCTCGGAGTCGCCGACCAGCAGCGTGCGCCGCTGCCACTGCCCCTGGGCACGCGCCCGCCGCACAGCGGCGCGCTGGCCGGTGCGCACCAGCAGCACCATGCCGACTCCGGCGGTGATCCCACCCACCACGAACGGTGTGGACACCTCCAGCCGGGTGAAGTACAGCAGGCCGATCAGCCCCGACGCCCAGATCCAGCCGGCCCGCAGGGTCAGCCGGAGCTCCGCCCGGCCGGCCAGCACCCGTCCAGGAGCGTATCCGCGCAGCATCCAGGTGACCAGCGTGAAGCCGATCCCGCTGGCGGCCCCTCCGGCCAGGATCGTGCTCGCGTCGGGGATGTGGCCGGACCACCACAGCATCACGGTGACCACCATCATCACCACCAGCAGGTCGCCGCAGGCGACCACACCGGGGAGTGCGCGACTCCATGCACCTTCTGACCAGATAATCGATCGAGCGCCGGTTCTCGTCTTGGCCAGGGAATGGGGAACAGTCGGATCGGGGAGAACAGTTCCGCGGAGTGAGCGGTAGGCGCGAACGTGGGAGAGGTCCAACGCCACCGCTATCACCTCTTCCTCGCAGGTACATGAAGCCGCGCCCGGCGATCATCGACGAGCTTCCGGGCTCGCCATCATTCGAACAGAGCGCGCGGGACGGGCACAGAGTGAAAGCGGGGTGAAGGTTTCAGACGCCCGCACCCGGGCCGGGGTGAGGTCAGGGTGAGGCCAGGGTGAGGCGAGGGTGAGCGGGGTTACCTATCGGGCAGCGACCAGGGCAAGGCGGTGCACCAGCCGTGCGAACACGTCCGGCTGGTGGGCGGTGATGATGTGCCCGGCTCCGGTGATGCGGACCAGTCGGCCGCAGCGCGCGGCCCGCAGGAACAGGCGTTCCTCGATCCTGAAGTGGTCCCAGGTGGCGTTCGCGAGCCAGACCGGCACGTCGATGTTCGCCAGGTCCTCGAGGGGGTGGACCGCGGCCATCGCCCGGAGCGCGGGCACCATCACCTCGAAGGCCACGTCCTCGTTCAGGTCGGCGGCCGCGTCGGCGCCCAGCACCAGGCGCGCGGTCGCGTCGTTGACCGCCTTGCCCTCGTCGGGCAGCCGCGCGAACAGCCGCGCCGCCCCCAGGTATCCCCACAACGGCAGTCCACGCGGCCGCACGCTGCAGGAGGCAGCGAGCACGGCCAGCGGCGGGTGGTGGGTGCGCGCGGCCCAGTTCAGCGAGAGGAACCCGCCGAGGGAGAGCCCGACGACGACCGCGCGCCCGCCGAGAGCGGCCATACCGTCCTCGATCGCCTGCCGAGCGGCCTCGAGGGTGAACTCCTCACCACGCCGGCAACCGTGCCCGGGCAGGTCGATGGCCTCGTTGTGCACGCCCAGCTCGTCCAGCCGCAGGCGCACCGTGCGCCACATGCTGCTCGAGCTGCGGATGCCGTGCACGAGCAGGACGGGCGCGGGCTTCATGCCGCCAAGTCTACGGATCCGGTCCGGCACCCAGGCACCGTTGCCAGCCGGCAGGCAGGCTCCGCAGACGACGACGGGCCCGGCCGGGGAGGTCGTCCCGGGCCGGGCCCGTCTGTGCCGCCGTCCGACCGGTCCGGTCGGGTGCGGCGATCCTCACGAGGAGGGGCGTGCTACTTGGCGGTGTCCTCGGTGGCCTCGGCGTCGTCCGCCTCGGCCGGCGAGTCCGCGGACTCCGCGCTCTCGGC
Source organism: uncultured Ruaniaceae bacterium (assembly GCA_964564445.1). Lineage (GTDB taxonomy): Bacteria > Actinomycetota > Actinomycetes > Actinomycetales > Beutenbergiaceae > Ruania. Next base: position 2,840 of record CAZMDO010000241.1, read on the forward strand.
CTCCGCCGCAGCCTCCGGGGAGGCTGCCGACTCCGCCGACTCGGCACTCGCCGCCGACTCCGCGCTCTCGGCCGACTCGGCGCTCTGGGCCGACTCCTCGGCCGCGGCAGCGGCAGCAGCCGCGTCCTCCTTGACCGCACGCTTGGTGGCCGCCTCGGCCTCCTTCACGGTGGCCTGCTTCGGGCTGACCGGCTCGGTCACCAGCTCGATGACCGCCATCGGGGCGTTGTCGCCCTTGCGCGGGCCGATCTTGGTGATCCGGGTGTAGCCACCGTTGCGCTCGGCCATCGCCGGGGCGATCTCGGCGAACAGGGTGTGCACCACGTCCTTGCGGGACAGCTGGGCGTGCACCTGCCGGCGGGCGTGCAGGTCGCCGCGCTTGGCCTTGGTGATGAGCCGCTCAGCGACCGGGCGCAGCCGCTTGGCCTTGGCCTCGGTGGTGCGGATGGCACCGTGCTCGAACAGCGACTGGGCCAGGTTGGCCAGCATCAGCCGTTCGTGCGCCGGCCCGCCACCGAGACGAGGACCCTTCGTGGGCTTTGGCATGATCGTTCCTCAGTTCCTTCTGTGATGGTCGGCGGGCTCAGCTGTACGCGTCGAAGTCGTCGCCGTCGTCGTACGCGCTCGCCACCAGGGAGGGGTCGAAGTCCGCCGGGCTGTCCTTGAGCGAGAGGCCCAGGCCGGTCAGCTTCTCCTTCACCTCGGTGATGGACTTGGCGCCGAAGTTGCGGATGTCGAGCAGGTCCGCCTCGCTGCGCGCGACGAGCTCACCCACGGTGTGGATGCCCTCACGCTTGAGGCAGTTGTAGGACCGGATGGTCAGGTCGAGCTGCTCGATCGGCAGCGCGAGGTCCTCCGCCAGGGCAGCGTCCGTGGGCGAGGGGCCGATCTCGATGCCCTCGGCCTCCACGTTCAGCTCCCGGGCCAGCCCGAACAGCTCCACCAGGGTCTTGCCCGCCGAGGCGAGCGCGTCCCGCGGGTCCATGGAGCGCTTGGTCTCCACGTCCACGATCAGCTTGTCGAAGTCGGTGCGCTGCTCCACACGGGTGGCCTCGACCTTGTAGGTGACCTTGAGCACCGGGGAGTAGATCGAGTCCACCGGGATGCGGCCGATCTCGGCGTCGCCGGACTTGTTCTGCGCGGCGGAGACGTACCCGCGACCACGCTCGACGGTCAGCTCGATCTCGAGCTTGCCCTTGTCGTTGATGGTGGCGATGTGCAGGTCGGGGTTGTGGATCTCCACCCCGGCCGGCGGGGTGATGTCCGCGGCGGTGACGGTGCCGGGCCCCTGCTTGCGCAGGTACATCACCACGGGCTCGTCGTTCTCCGAGGAGACGACGATGTTCTT
>CAZMDO010000242.1:0-4183 GCA_964564445.1 uncultured Ruaniaceae bacterium
GCGGTGATGTAGCCGCCGGCCTGGATGATCCGGTCGAACGAGGACCGGTCCACCACCAGGTCCTTGATCACCGTGAACGGCTCGGCCCGCCAGGGCTCCACGTCGATCACGTCGCCGTCGGAGAAGCTGCGCATGTGCAGCTGGCAGGTGGTCACGTTCTTGCCCGGACCGTGCGCCAGACCGTTGATGACCAGCCCACACATACCGCAGATGCCCTCGCGGCAGTCGGAGTCGAACGCGATCGGGTCCTCGCCCTCGATGGTGAGCTGCTCGTTGAGCACGTCCAGCATCTCCAGGAAGGACATGTCCTCGGAGACGTCGGCCACCTGGTAGGTGTGCATCTTTCCGGCCGCGTCACTGTCGGGCTGACGCCAGACCCGCAAGGTGATGTTCACTTGTAGCTCCGCTGCTTCATCTGGATGTTGTGGTACACCAGGTTTTCCTTGTGCAGGATCGGCTTGCCGCCCTCGCCGCCGAACTGCCAGGCGGCCACGTAGGCGAAGTTCTCGTCGTCCCGCAGCGCCTCGCCGTCCTCGCTCTGGTGCTCGGCACGGAAGTGCGCACCGCAGGACTCGTCCCGGTGCAGCGCGTCGATGCACATCAGCTCGGCGAGCTCGAAGAAGTCCGCCACCCGGCCGGCCTTCTCCAGGGTCTGGTTCAGCTCCTCGTTCGTGCCGGTGACCTTCACGTCCCGCCAGAACTCCTCGCGCAGCTCCCGGATCAGGTCGATCGCCTTGACCAGCCCCTCCTCGGTGCGCTCCATCCCGCAGTACTCCCAGACGATGTGGCCCAGGTCGCGGTGGAAGGAGTCCACGGTGCGGGTGCCGTTCACGGCGAGGAGCTTCTCGATCCGCGCGCGCACCGCCTCGGCGGCGGCGACCGCGTCCGGATGGTCCGGGCCGACCTCCTCGAACGGGGCGCCGGCGAGGTAGTTGCTGATCATCGGCGGCAGCACGAAGTAGCCGTCGGACAGCCCCTGCATGAGCGCGCTGGCGCCCAGCCGGTTCGCCCCGTGGTCGGAGAAGTTGGCCTCCCCGATCACGAACAGACCGGGGATGGTGGACTGCAGGTCGTAGTCGACCCAGAGACCACCCATCGTGTAGTGCACCGCCGGGTAGATGCGCATCGGCACCTCGTAGGGGTTCTCCCCGGTGATCTGCTCGTACATCTCGAACAGGTTCCCGTACTTGGCCTCCACGGCCGCCCGGCCCATCCGCTCGATCGCGTCGGCGAAGTCCAGGTACACCCCACGACCGCCGGGGCCCACACCACGACCCTCGTCGCAGACCTGCTTGGCGGCGCGGGAGGCCACGTCCCGAGGCACGAGGTTGCCGAACGCCGGGTAGCGCCGTTCCAGGTAGTAGTCCCGCTCGGCGGCCGGGATGTCCCGCGGGTGGCGGGTGTCCCCGCCCTCCTTCGGCACCCAGATGCGGCCGTCGTTGCGCAGCGACTCGCTCATCAGGGTGAGCTTGGACTGGTGGTCGCCGGAGACCGGGATGCAGGTGGGGTGGATCTGGGTGTAGCAGGGGTTGGCGAAGTAGGCGCCCTTGCGGTGGGCCCGCCAGGTGGCGGTGACGTTGCAGCCCATCGCGTTCGTGGACAGGAAGTACACGTTCCCGTAGCCGCCGCTGCCGAGCACCACGGCATCGGCCAGGTGCGTCTCGATCTCGCCGGTGACCATGTCCCGCACCACCACCCCGCGGGCACGGCCCTCGGCCACGATCAGCTCGAGCATCTCGTGCCGGGTGTGCATCTCCACGTTGCCGGCGGCGATCTGGCGCTCCAGGGCCTGGTAGGCGCCGAGCAGCAGCTGCTGGCCGGTCTGGCCGCGGGCGTAGAAGGTGCGGGAGACCTGCACGCCGCCGAAGGAGCGGTTGTCCAGCAGCCCGCCGTACTCCCGCGCGAACGGCACGCCCTGGGCCACGCACTGGTCGATGATCTCCACGCTCACCTGCGCCAGGCGCCAGGAGTTCGACTCCCGGGAACGGTAGTCGCCGCCCTTGACCGTGTCGTAGAACAGCCGCTGGATGCTGTCGCCGTCGTTGCGGTAGTTCTTCGCGGCGTTGATCCCGCCCTGCGCGGCGATCGAGTGGGCCCGGCGCGGGGAGTCCTGGTAGCAGAAGCTCTTCACGTGGTAGCCGGCCTCACCGAGGGTGGCGGCGGCGGAGCCACCGGCCAGACCGGTGCCGATGATGATCACCGAGCGCTTGCGCCGGTTGGTCGGGTTGACCAGCTTGGCGTCGAAGCGGCGCTGGTCCCAGGCCTCGTGCAGCGGCACGTCCGGCGCGGTGGTGTCGGCGATCGGGTCGCCGTCGACGTAGTAGTTGCTGAGGTTGACGCTCACTTAGCCGACCAATCCAAACAGAATCGCGAAGGGTGGGATGAGGAAGCCCACCGTGATGATGAGGGCCACGACCGTGGCCAGCACGTTCAGGTGCCGCCGGCGGCGGATGCTGGTGTTGGCGCCCAGGGAGGCCAGGGCCGCCCAGACCCCGTGGCGCAGGTGGAACCCGACGGCGAGCAGGGCCACCGTGTAGCTGAGCACCACCCACCAGATGGAGAACCCGTTGACCACCCGCTCGTAGGGGCTGTCCGAGGCGCCGCCCGGGGAGATGGTGTTCCAGGTCAGGTGCAGCAGGTGGTAGACCACGAACAGGGCGATCGTCACCCCGCCCCAGCGCATGGTGAACGAGGCGTAGCTGCGCTGGTTGCCGCGCGGCGCCTTCTTCGAGGCGTACCGCTGCCCGCCGCCACCGGCGGTCGCCACGCGCATCCGCCGCCAGAGCGTGACGGCGCAGACGATGTGCAGCACCACCGCCACCAGCAGCACCACGCGGATGATCCACAGGGCGCCGGCGTAGGGCAGGATCGGCTCGCCCATGGTGCGCAGGTGGTGGGAGTAGCCGTCGAAGGCCTCCTGCCCGGAGAAGACCTTCAGGTTGCCGTACATGTGCGCCAGCAGGTAGAGGACGAGGATCAGTCCGCTGATCGCCATCGCGACCTTCAGCACGATGGTCGACCGCCACACCGATCTGGTCGAAGATGTCACCGTTCGCGTTGCCACGCTTCTAACCTATCCCTTCCGCTGGGTGAGACGTGCCCGGATCGCCGCCCGGAGGGGCGAACGGGCGCGATCTGTCGACCAGCGGGCGCGCACGGGTGCGAAAGTGCCGCACGAGGAGGCGTGACCGACGTTATAGACGACGCCGATGGTGCGAAATTCCGCCGATTCTGCGGACTCGTCGGCCGCTGCTGCTCGGGTACACCGGGCGATCCGCGGCGGGATCGGTCAGCTCTGCCCTGTCTCGTCCTCGGGGAGGACGACGGCGTTGCCCGCGGTCAGTCCGCCGTCCACCTTGAGGTCGGCGCCGGTCACGAACGAGGCGTGCGGGCCGAGCAGGTAGGCGATCGCGTCGGCCACCTCCCGGGGTTGGGCGACCCTGCCGATCGGGTGCGCCCGCCCCCAGTCCGCCACGACCTGCTCCGCCTCGTCCTCGGTGCCGGCGTGCAGCGAGGCGGCCCAGCGCAGCATCGGGGTGTCCACCGAGCCCGGGCACACGGCGTTCACCCGGATCCCTTCGGCGGCGTGGTCCACGGCCATCGCCCGGGTGAGGGAGAGCAGCGCGCCCTTGGTCGCCGCGTAGGCGGCCACACCCTGCTGGGCCACGTAGGCCTGGACCGAGGCCACCAGCACGACGGCGCCCCCTCCGTGCGCACGGATCTGCGGGATGGCCAGGTGGGCGGCCAGGAACGCGCCACGCACGTTCACCGCCATCGTCTGGTCGTAGGTGGTCATCGGAGTGGCATCGACCGTGCCGTAGGTCTGGATGCCGGCGGCACAGACGAGGGAGTCGACGCCGCCTTCGGCGGCGACCTGCTCGAACGCGGCGGTCATCGCGGCCTCGTCGGTGACGTCGGCGGGCAGGGCCACGATCCGACCCGGCCCGACCGGACGGGCCGCCAGGGTCTCGAGCGCCTCGGCGTTCACATCGATGGCGTGCACCACGGCACCGTGCTCGGCGAGCAGCACGGCCACCGCCGCACCGATCCCGGTGGCGGCACCGGTGACCACGGTTCGGGACGGGCCATCCGGCTCGTTCTCCACTGGTCTGGGCGGGTCCGGCACCGGTGTGGAGAGCATCCTCCCGTTCTATGCGGACGGATCGGATCTGTCCAGAGCAAG
>CAZMDO010000243.1:0-4158 GCA_964564445.1 uncultured Ruaniaceae bacterium
GCCCCTGCTGCTGTCTCGCCCCCAGGAGGGTGAAGGTGCTCGTCGATGTGGTCACGGTGGGTAGCCAGATCGACGAGCACGTGTGCCGGCGGTGAAGGTCTCGATGTGGTCACCATCGGTAGCCAGATCGACGAGCAGTTTCGGCACTGGGGGTTGGTGGCCGGGGCCGACGGGACCGTAGGGTAGGGCGGGTCTGCACCCGACCAGGAACGGAACTGCTCATGACCGATCTGCCCACCGCCACCGGCTCCTTCGGCGACAAGCCGACCCTCACCTTCCCGGAGAACCAGCCTCCGGCCGAGCTCGCCGTGCAGGTGCTCAGCCCCGGTGACGGCCCGCTCGTCGAGGCCGGTCAGACCATCGAGGTGAACTACTACGGTCAGGTCTGGGGCGGGTCGATGTTCGACAACTCCTACGACCGCGGCTCCTCCATCGAGTTCCCGATCGGTGTGGGCACCGTGATCGCCGGCTGGGACAACAGCCTGGTCGGGCAGCCGATCGGCTCCCGGGTGCTCGTGGCCATCCCGCCACACGAGGGCTACGGTCCCCGGGGTGTGCCGCAGGCGGGCATCGGCGGCGAGGACACCCTGGTGTTCGTCGTCGACATCCTCGGCGCCCGCTGAGCCCAGCCCCCGCCACACGGAGGCACTCCCGCCACGGAGGTACTTCTGTGACAGTGAGGCCCGATCATCGTGCCTCACTGTCACAGAAGTGCCTCGATCGGGTGGGGCGGGGTGCGGAGCTGGGCGGGGTGCGGAGCTGGGCGCGGTCCGGGGGTGCTGCTACTCCCGGCGCTGCTGCTCTGCGGAGAGGCGCTGCTCCCAGGCGGCATGGTCCGCCCAGGTGTCCACATCACCCACGTGCGCGGCGCCCTCGGCCACCTCGACCATCCGCAGGCCGTCGGCGACCCGCGCCACCGGGACCCCGTGCCCGCTGCCCAGGCCGGCCAGCACCGACCGCAGCGCCGCGGTGCGATAGGCACCGAGCAGCCACTGCGGGTGCCCGGTGCCGTCCCGCTGGCAGAGCAGGTCGGCCGGCGGGTCGTCGGCGAGCGCGGCGACCAGGGCGGGAGTGGCCCGAGCGGCGTCCGGCTGGTCCACGGCGAGCACGAGCAGCCAGGGACTGACCACCTGCGCGATCGCGGCCACGATCCCGGCCACCGGTCCGCCGCCGGGCGGGTCCTCCTGGACACGCAGCACACCGTCGGGCACCGGCCCCGGGCCGGCGACCACGATCCGCTGTGCGCCCACGCAGCCGGCCAGCACGCGCTCCAGCAGTGGACGGCCGGCCACCGGCAGGGCCGCCTTGTCCCGCCCGCCGAGCCGCGTGCCCAGCCCGCCGGCGAGGATCGCCGCGTCGAACTGTGGCCGCGCAGCGCGCCCGGGTGTGCCAGCGTCGCGAGCAGCCACCTCGCCCGCCGGACCAATTCCGGCTCCCCCACCGGACTCCGGCGGGAGCGAGCCGGTGTCCGCCGGCGTCACTGCACCTTTTCCCAGCCGCGCTTCGGGGCGCGGGTGCCGGTGCCCGCGCCGGCGCGCACGTCCCGGCTGCGGTAGACGATGTACGGCCGGGTGAGGTACCCGATCGGGGCGCTGAACACATGCACCAGGCGGGTGAACGGCCACATCGCGAACAGCAGGAACGCCGTCAGAGCGTGCAGCTGGAACCCGATCGGGGCGTTCTCGATCAGCGTGACGTCCGGCTGGAAGTAGAAGATGGACCGCCAGTAGGGGGAGACCCCGTCCCGGTAGTTGTACTCGCCGCCGATCTCGAAGATGCCACCGGCGATCGTGTTCCAGATGCCCAGCACCATGACCACGGCGAGCATCGCGTACATCACCTTGTCGTTGACCGTGGTGGCCCGGAACACCGGCCCGACCGTGCGCCGTCGGTAGATCAGCAGCGCCAGCCCGAGCAGGGCCGCGATCCCGGCCGGGATACCGCCGGCCATCGCGATGATGTGGTACGCCTCGTGGCTGATGCCCAGCCAGTCGGTGAACGACTGCGGGATCACCAGGCCGATGACGTGCCCCACGAACACCCCGAGCATGCCGAAGTGGAACAGCGGGCTGGCGATCCGCAGCAGCGTGCGCTCGTACAGCTGGGAGGACCGCGTGGTCCAGCCGAACTTGTCGTACCGGTACCGCCACACGTGCCCGCCGATGAAGATGGCGAGGCAGACGTAGGGGTACATGATCCACAGCAGCGTGCTCATCGCCAGGCTCCGATCGGTCTCGGTCGGCAGGGGGGCACCGGTCGGCAGCGCGCCGGTCGGCAGGAGATGGTCAGCGGGGCGCACCTCATCGGGGTGCCCCCACGTCGATGGTGGCGCCCAGGTCGGCCACCCGCCCGTCGGCGTGCACCCCGGCCGGTGGTGCCATCCCGTGCGGCAGGGCCAGCGGGTGCCGCTGGGCTGGTTCGTCCAGGGCGGGGTCGAAGGCGGCGTAGGGGGCCGAGTCCAGGCCCACCTGCTCGGTCGGCGGACCCTCGGCGATCAGCCGCAGCAGCGCCTGCTCGTCGTCGCCACCGAGCGCCGGCAGGGTGGCCCGCAGCGCGCGGGTGGCGTACCGCCAGGGTGACTGGCGCTGCTCCAGCGCCCGGTGCAGCAGCTCGATGCCGACCCGGTGGTCGTTCAGCAGCCGCCAGGCGGCTTCCGGGTCGTGGGCGGCGCCGAACTCCAGCAGCACGCACAGGTGGTCGGGCAGCTCGGCCTGCTCGTCGGCCAGCTCCACCCCACCGCGCCGGTAGGCCTGCTTGAACTGCACCAGGGACACCCCGCGCTTGCGGGTGTCGCCGTCGGTGAAGTAGGTCAGGTGCAGGCTGCACTTGCGGGTCACGTCGAAGGTGTCCACGTACTGCGTCTGCAGCTCGGGCAGGGGCCGGCTGCGCATCTCGGCGACCAGTGCGCCGAGCGGCTCACCGGCTGCGGTGGGCAGGTCCGCCGCCACCCGTGCGAGCAGCTCGAGCCGGTCCATCAGCGCCGGCTCGGGGTACTCCAGCAGCAGGGAGACGCTCTGCCAGGTGGCCGCCTGCTGCTGGGCGTCCATCGTGGGCCGGGCGCGCCGGTGCCGGCGCCAGGTGCGGATCATGTCTGGTCCGCACCGCCGGAGGTGCCCGATGCTGCCGAGTCGCCGTTGCGCTCGGGGAACAGCCCAGGGGGCATGCCCTTGCCGTCCCAGTTCAGCAGGTTCACCCGGCCGGCCTTCGAGCCGCCGCCGACGAGCTGGTCGGAGGTCTGCCGGTTCTGCAGCATCTGGAAGTTCTCCACCGCCACCGTGGAGTAGCCGCCGGAACCCTCACCGAACGGGCCGGAGCCACGGGTGAGCTCCTCGTCGAACCCACTGACCGGGCAGTCGGTGGCGAGCTCCTCCAGCGCGTGCGCCTCCTCCCCGTGGGCGGTGGGGATCACGTACCGCTCGTCGTACTTGGCCAGGGCGAGCAGCCGGTACATCGCATACATCTCGTCCTCGCTCATGCCGACCGAGGCGGGGATCTCCGGCTGCGGGTCGTTGCCGAGGTTGATGTCGCGCATGTAGGAGCGCATCGCCGCCATGGTGCGCAGCACCCGTTCGATCGGTGCGGTGTCCCCGGCGGTGAACAGGTTCGCCAGGTACTCCATCGGGATGCGCATCTTCTCGATCGCGGCGAACAGGGTGTCGGCGTCCTCAGCGTCTGCACCGGTCTCGGAGACCACGTCCACCACCGGCGAGAGCGGCGGGATGTACCAGACCATCGGCATGGTGCGGTACTCCGGGTGCAGCGGCAGCGCCACCTTGTAGGTGTTGATCAGCGTGTAGATCGGGGAGCGCTGGGCGGCCTCGATCCAGTCCGAGGGGATCCCGGCCAGCTCGGCCTCGTGCTGCACCTGCGGGTCGTGCGGGTCCAGGAACACGCCCCGCTGAGCGTCGTACAGGTCGTGCTCGTTCTCCACCGAGGCCGCCTCGAGCACCCGGTCGGCGTCGTAGAGCACCAGGCCGATGTAGCGCAGCCGGCCTACGCAGGTCTCGGCGCACACCGTGGGGATGCCCACCTCGATCCGCGGGTAGCAGAACGTGCACTTCTCTGCCTTGCCGGTCTTGTGGTTGAAGTAGACCTTCTTGTAGGGGCAGCCGGTCACGCACATCCGCCAGCCGCGGCACTTGTCCTGGTCCACCAGGA
>CAZMDO010000244.1:0-4145 GCA_964564445.1 uncultured Ruaniaceae bacterium
AGATCACCGCTGCGCGCCGCAAGCACGCCATCGCCACCATCGAGGACGCGCACGCCGTGCGTGACTCGCTGCAGGCGAAGCCGGTCGTGGTGCAGGTCCGTGCCGGTGCCAACGGCCGCCTGTTCGGTGCGGTGACCACCAAGGACATCGCCGAGGCGATCGCCACCGGTGGCCAGACCGTGGACCGCCGCAAGATCGAGGTCGGCCAGCCGATCAAGTCCCTGGGCGACCACCAGGTGCAGATCCGTCTGCACGAGGACGTCTCCGCCACGGTGGACGTGAAGGTCGTGGCCGGGGCCTGAGCTCCCCGCAGCCTCTGGAGGGCCCCGGCGCGCACTGCGCGCCGGGGCCCTTCGCCGTCCTGCGCCGATCTCGGGCCTGGGCAGTTCTACCACTGGATAGTCCTGCCCATCGTCAGGTGGTGGTGGATCTGCGAACGTGGAGTCTCTACCGACGACTAGGAGTGATCCCGCACCATGCGCAAGACCCTGACCGCCGCCGGCAGCCTCGCCGCCCTCGCCCTGCTCGCCGCGTGCTCCGGCCAGGCGGCCGTACCTGCCGCAGACGTCGAGGAGCAGACGGAGAACGAGCTGGAGGCACAGGTCGGGCAGCGCCCCGACATCAGCTGCCCGGAGGACCTGCCGGCGGAGGTCGGTGCCACCATCGAGTGCGAGTTGACCGCAGAAGACATGGCCGAGGTCTACGGCGTGACCGTGACCGTCACGGACGTCGCCGACGACGGGAACGTGGGCTTCGACATCGCAGTGGACGAGGAACCGAAGTAGCCCGCCGCGCACCCACGCCCCCCCGACTTGTCCCGGCCTGATCTGGCGGGACTGCTGAGCTGCTGGAGCCATGTCAAACCGCACAGACCCACCGCCCGCGACCGCCGACCCCGCCGACTCCGTGTGGCAGGAGTATCCGATCAGCCTGGTCGGGGACGGGCTGCGGGCGGTGACCGTCCTGCTGGTCGCCGTCGCTGCCGGCTGCGCACTGGCCTTCGGTCTCAACCTGGTCGTCCAGATCGCGTTCGCCGGCCTGCTGACCCAGTGGATACCGGCCGAGGACCTGGAGGCACTGGGCATCGCCACCATGCTGGTGTCCATGCTGACGGCGGTGCTCGCCCTGGCAGTGGCGATGTTCCCGGGCTGGCTGGCCGGGTTGAGCACGCAACGGGCGCTGCTGGCAGCCCTCCGGGACGGGGCACCGCGCACCCGTGTTCCCCACCCGGTCCAGCAGACGCAGCTGGGCGGCGGCTACTGGGGCTCGATGAGCGTCCCGGTGTCCGTCCTGGTGGCGACAGCTGCCGCGGTCTACCTCCTGGTCCGCATCATCATGGATCCGAGCCACAGGGAGTACTGGCTCTACGGGGCCATCGTCCTCGGGTACGTGCTGCTGGCCGCCGGCCTGTTCGCCCTCCTGCACCTGCTGGGCCGGCGAGCGGTGCGACGGCACCCGCAGCTGCACGGCCGGAAGAAGCCGAGGGGCGTCGGTGACCTCTGCCGCACGTACTGGTCGAAGACCTACCGCAGCAGCGTGCTGTCGAAGGCCGCCCGAGCCGCTGGGTACGACAGCATCGGGGACGCCCGCCGCGTCGCGAAGAAGGCGGACGCCGAGGAGACCCGGAAGCACTCCTCGCGGCTGCGGCCCCCGCAGGTCGGTGGCGGCGCTCCTCCGCTGCCGACGAGCCCAGGGGCGAACCTGCCGGAGTGGGCGCTCCGGGACCAGCCGCGAGCGATGAGCGGTGCGATCCGCCTGCGCTGGGGTGCGTTGCTGGTGGTCTGGGCCGGGTTGCTGGGCGGTGCCTTCCTGTCCCGGGCACTCTTCGGCGACGACGCGGGCGCCGACCAGGACCTGGGAGCGAGCACGATCGCGGTGGCCGCCGTGATGGGGGCGATGCTGGTCGCCGTGCTGGTGGCGCTGGGTGCCGAGGTGGCGCTCGCGGTGCTGCGCACCCGGGAACGGGCCCAGCTCTTCGCCGCCGCTGCCGATCCCGCGGCACAGCGACCCGCCGAAGGCGCCCTGATCAGGGGGAGCGCGCCACGGACGCTGGGACTCGCCCGGGCCGGGGCCCTGCTGGTGGGTGTGGCGCTGCCGTTCGTGATCGCAGCCATGGAGGCGACCGGGGACGAGGGCTCCTTCTTCATGGAGCACGCGGACGCGGTGACCGCGGTGCTCTGGGGCTGCATCGCGTTCTTCGCCGGTTGGGTGCTGCTGCAGACCGTCGAGTACCGCTACGGCCGGCACGCGCGCAACCGGGTGCAGGCACGGTGGCCCAGCCTGTGGCCGGAGAAGTACCTCTCCAGCTGGTGATCGGGCCGGAGCCGACCGGCCTCGCGGCGGTACCTGGGAGGAGGCGATCAGGTGGCGCCGAGCACCATCCAGGCGCTGCCGCGGGCGCGCACCCAGGTGGTGACCGCGCGGGCGGCCATGTACCCGCCGGCGAAGGCGACCCAGAGCCACACCAGGCCGACGGCGCCGCCGGGTGCCCACGCCCACACCGCCAGCAGCATCGGCAGGTAGACCACCAGCGCGATCCCACCCGCCCAGGCCAGGTAGGCGCCGTCGCCGGCACCCATCAGCACCCCGTCGAGCACGTACGGCCAGGCCGCCACCGGCAGCAGCACACCGATCACTACCAGGCCCCAGCCGGCCGCGCTCTGCACCGAGGGGTCGGAGGTGAACAACGGGGTGAGCAGCCAGCCGAGCCCGGCGATCGCTGCTCCCAGGGCGGCTCCGGCGAGGGTTCCCCAGCGCAGGCAGCGGCGCACCACAGCGCGGACCGTGCCCGCATCGCGGGCGCCGAGCCCGTGCCCCACCAGCGCTTGGGCGGCGATCGCGAGCGCATCGAGCGCGAACGCTGCCAGGCCCCACACCGAGTTCACGATCTGGTGCGCCGCGAGCGGCACCTCGCCCAACGCCGTCGCGCCGGCCACGGTGAGCAGGATGGCCACGCGCAGCGTGAGGGTGCGGATGAGCAGCGGGAAGCCGGCGCGGGCGTTGCCCAGGATCCCGCCGAGGGCTGGTCGCAGGGAGACGCCGCGCGCCCGCGCTGCCCGGACGACCACCCAGCCCAGGGCGACGGCCATACCGAGCTGGGCCAACGCCGTCGCCAGCCCGGACCCGGCGATGCCCATGCCCAGGCCGTAGACCAGCGCGACCGAGCCGATGGCGTTCGCGATCGCGCCGACCACGGCGACCCGCAGCGGTGTCCTGGTGTCCTGCAGGCCGCGCAGGGCACCGGTGGCGGCGAGCACCACGAGCATGCCGGGGATGCCGGGCATCGAGGAGCGCAGGTAGGCCACGGCGTGCGGGGCCACCTCCGCCGAGGCGCCCATCCAGGCGACCACGTGCTCGGCACCGGCGAGACCGGCCACGAGCAGCACGCCGCCGAGGAGCAGGGCGAGCCACATGCCGTCCAGGCCGAGGGCCAGGGCGCCGCGGTCGTCACCGGCGCCCAGCCGGCGGGCCACGGCTCCGGTGGTGGCGTAGGCGAGGAAGATGAACAGGGCGACGGTGGTGACCAGCAGCGTGGAGGCGAGGGTGAGCCCGGCGAGCTGGGCGGTGCCGAGGTGGCCGACCACGGCGGAGTCGATGAGCACGAACAGCGGTTCGGCGACCAGGGCGCCGAGCGCGGGTACGGCGAGGTCGAGGATGCGCCGATCGAGCGAGCGGCCGGTCGGCGTGTCGTCCACCAATCCTCCGAGTAGTTTTCCTCCACAGCCTGTGGGTGGCCGCAGGCCTGTCCTGGTGCGGATCTTACGGACATATCCACACGTTTAGCCACAGCCTGTGCACAGGGCTCCACAGCGGTGTCCGCAGGTTGTCCACAGGGTAGGAGCAGTTGTCCCCAGGGGGTGGTTTGCTGGGAGTGGGCCGGGGTGCGTACGGTCACTGCCGTCCGCGCGCTGTGTGCTCGTCGACGGCTGGGTGACCACGAGGGTCCGCGGCTGTGTCGGTGGGTGCTGATAGGTCTTGGTGTGCGGACGAGGTGCAGGGCGAGCATGGAGGAGTCGGTGATGGCAGCGGGGTGTGGGGCATGAGCATCACCGAGATCGCGGACGCTCCGGAGAGCTTCGAGAAGACGCCGCCGCAGGACGTCGCTGCCGAGCAGAGCGTGATCGGCGGCATGCTGATGTCCAAGG